>DATHLL010000210.1:0-5278 GCA_035488195.1 Candidatus Elarobacter sp.
GATAGATCGGCACGGCCCGCGCTTTGGTCGCCGGGTCGCCGCCGTGCCCGCCGTGCAGGGCGACGGTATCGAAGCCGCGTTGCGCCGCGGGGTCCAGGGTGCTGCTCATCGTGGGTCTCCTTCACGAATGCGTCGAGCGAAAACGAAACGACCCCCGCCGGTCGGCGAGGGTCGGTGGAAGTGCTGTCGCGGCCCGCTAGGACGACGACGACCTACACCGTCCCTCGCGGGCGGCACACATCGAGATCATCGCCATACAGCGGGCGTCCATGCCCGGCACCGTAGCAGAATCCCGCCTGCCGGTCAAGCGTTTTCGCCGGCTACTGCAGCCGCAGCAACTCGACGCGCCGGTTCAGTGCCTTGCCTGCGGCGGTCGTGTTCGGGGCGACCGGCTGCGTGAGCCCGTAGCCCTTCGCCTTCAAGCGGCCCCGCGCGATCCGGTAGCGCGCGACGAGGTCGTCGACGACCGCCTGCGCGCGCCGCTGCGAGAGCCCGAGATTGTAGGCGGCGCCGCCGTCGGAGTCGGTGTGGCCTTGAACCTCGAACCGCAGGCTCGGCGTCTCGTGCATGTACTGCGCGATCCCGCCGATCACCGACTCCGAGCGCGGCTGGATGTGCGCGCTGTCGACGTCGAAGTGGATACCGTAGATCCGGATCTTCTTCTGCGTCTTCGGGATCGTCTTCAAGGGCGCGGTCCCGGTCAAGGAATAGGACGCCTGCGCGGTCTTGCCGTTGCCGCTGTCGGCGAGCACGTTCACGGTGTACACGCCGGCCTTCGTCGAAGCCGGGATCTTCACGGAGACGTCGAGGTTCTGCGTCCCGCCCGCCATGTCGAACGCGGCTGGCGAGACGGTCGCGGGAAGATCGCCTTTCGCCTTCACCGTGACGCGCCCGTTCCAACCTTGGTTCGCGAGCACGCTCATCGTCGTGCGCGCTTGCTGCGCCGTTCCGGCCGCGAACGTCCCTTCCTGGTTCGGCTCGAGGACGAACGACTCGGTGACGTTCTGCGAGCACGGCAGGTCCGCCGGAACGGGGAGCGCGAGCTCGAGCTGCCGCAGGCGCTGCAGCGGTGCACGGCCGTCGTCGCCGTTGAAGCCGTCGTAGATCAGGATCCCCTTGCCGTCGACGGCGTACGTTTGCACGAAGCCGTTGAGATTCGTCGTCTTCGCGATGAAGAAGTGCCCGCACCAGTGCGGATCGGTCGTCGTGACGACGTCGGCGGAGTCGAGCGAGTTCTGCGCCTGCACGTACGTCTTGACGTCGACGTAGCGCGCGTCGTTCTTGTCGTTGGTGCCGAGCGCGTCGTTCTCGACCTGGATCAGGCTCGCGTTCGTCGACTCGGGTCCCGACCCGGCGGAGGTGAACGGGTACGGCAGCCACGTGAAATCCGATCCGCTGCCGCAGCCGGTGCCGCCGAGGATCAGCTTGTGACCGGCGGCGACCCATTGCAGCAGCAGCGCGATCTGCTGCGGCGCGAGGAGCTGCGGCGCTTTGCACACGCCGCGCATGATCGCGGCGTCCTTGCCGGCGAGCGCGCCGGCGTCCAGCATCCCGGCGCCGATCGCCTCGAACGTGTATCCCGGCAGCGGCACCTCGCTCGTCGCCGGATAGAACGTCTCGATCGGGTCCTGGTCGAGAACGAGGACGTGGTGGGCGCCGGTTCCGGTCACCCGCGGAACGCAGAACGCGGCCCGTTCGGCGGTCCGCATGAACACCACCGGGCTGTTGTCGTCGACGAGGCCGGCGATGATCGACGCGTCGTCGTTGACGACCGCGCGGATCTTCGCCGGGTTCCCGTTCCCGTTGCCCGCGAACGACGAGGTCCACGTCCGGCCATTGAACCGGCCGACGTACGTTCCGGTAAGATCGGTCTGCGTGCACTCGGTCGCGGTCAGCGCCGAGCCGGCGGCGACGAATTTCGCGCGGCGGTCGCCTTCGCGCGTCCCCGACATGACCAGCGAGCCGTACTTCTCCGGGACCGCTTCCTCGATGTAGATCCCGGTCGGGTCGAGCCCGGCGTGCGGGGGCGCGAGCGTGCCGGTCGCGCCGACGGAGTCGAAGAGCTGATTCGCCGTCACGCGCACCCAGCGCGCTCGCGTGCTCGCGGAGAGCACCTTGCTCCCGCCCTTGTCGCCGGAGATCGTGCCGACGTCGGTGAAGCCGCTGTCGGCTCCGGTGGTCGAGACGGCGATCGTCACGCTCGGCGGCGGTCCCTGATCGGGCGGGTTGCGAAGCGCGGCCTGAAACTCCGAGATCGTCGCGACCGTGGGCAGCTCGAACGTGAAGACGAACGGCGCCTTCGCGTCGTCGGGCAGCTCGGTGCCGACGCCGTGCGCGGCGTTGCCCAGGTTCCCGTCGTTCATGCGATCGAGCGCCGCCGGAGAGTAGCTCCGCAGCACCGTTCCGTTTGCGGTGCTCAGCAGGTTCGGTTCCGGCGACGACGTCGGAACCGAGACCGGCGTCGGCGAGACGCTCGTCTCGACACCGCCCGCCGCCGCCGGGCTCGGCGAGGACTCCGGCGCGGCGGGCGAGGCGGCGACCGGCACGGAGGGTTCAGGCGAAGGGCTCGCGGTCGCGCTGCCGCCGCCGCGGCCGGTGCATCCGGACAGCGCGGCGGCGAGGACGAGCAGCGCAACGACATGGAAGCGGCACATGAGCGCCCCCTAAGCGGATCGAGCGATGGTACGATCCTGTACCATTATGGAAACCGCCGACCCTGCCCGGTTGCAGGCTCAGACGAACAGCGGAGCGCCGTCGCCGCGGGTGCGTTCGGTTGGACGATGACGGCTCCGCAGCGGTCGGTGCGGTAAACGATCGCACCGGCACCGCCCAGCGTTGTCAGCGTCCCCGTCGCAGGATGTCCGAACAGGTTGTGCCGGCCCGCGCTGATCAGTGCGTATCGCGGTCGGACCGCGTCGATGAAACGAGGTGCGGAGGAATAGGCCGATCCGTGGTGACCGACCTTGAGAACGTCGGCGCGTATGTCGGCTCCGCTCTCGAGCAGACGGCGCTCGGCTTGAAATCCGGCGTCTCCCATGAACAGCATCCGGAAGCCGCGATAGGCCAGCATGACGACGATCGAGTTCTCGTTGACGTCGTTGCCGCCGTCGGCGAACAGCGCACCGCAGGGTGAGAGGACCGAAAGCGTCACGCCGTCGCCGCTTTCCCACCGGTCGCCGCAGCGGGCGACGTGGACCGGAGTCCGGTGGCGTGCCGCCTCGCGCATGCCGTCGCTGAACGCGCGGCCTCCGTAGGACTGGCCGCTGTCCGCAACCGCGCCGACACCCAGCTCGCGCAGGATCGGCGCAAAGCCGCCGACGTGATCGCCGTGCGGGTGCGTGTTCACCAGCAAGTCGACGCGGCGGATCCCTTGGCGCTTCAGATACGCCAGCACGATCCGTTCGCCGACGAGCTCGGCCGGCGAACCGCCGGCCCTACCGGGGCCGCGTTCGAGCCGTCCGCCGCTGTCGATCAGCACGACGCGGCCCCGCGGCGTGCGCACGACGATCGCATCGCCTTGGCCGACGTCGAGCATCGTGACCGTCAGCTTCCCGTCGGGGAGGCGCAGCGTGCTCGCGAGAACGCCCGCGCTCGCGACGGCCAGGACGGCAACGGCCGTTCGCGGACGCGCCGGCAGCAGCGCCGCCGCGGCGAGCGCGGCCGCGTCGTACGCGACGATCGCGAGCGCCGGCGGCGGCGCGACCCAGACGCGCGCGCCGGGCAGTGCGGCGACCGATGCGACGACACGCAGGACCGCGTCGACGTCGTACGTCGCGAACGTCGCGACCGCACGGCCGATCAGCGGAACCGATGCCGTCGCGAGCGCGGCGATCCCGGCGATCATCGCGACGCCGGTCGCGGGGACGACGACCGCGTTCGCAACGATAGCGTACGGCGCGACGACGCCGAACGTCGCGGCGCTGAGCGGCCACACGCCGATCTGCGTCGCGACGGTGAGCGCCAGCGGCTCGCGCGCCTTCTCGGGAACTTTCCACTGCTCGAGCGCATGGTCGATCCGGCTCGCGAAGAGCCCGATCGCCGCCAAGCACGAGAACGACAGCGCGAACGAGACGGTCGTCACCGACGCCGGCCACAGCGCGGCGACGACCAGCGCCGCGAGTGCGAGCGAGTTCCACGAGATCGTCCGTGCGCCGTACGCGCGCGCCAGCAGCACCACCGTCACCATCACGGCCGCGCGCTGTGAGGGAAGATGCGCGCCGCTGAACCAGGCGTACGCGATCACGCACGGTATCGCGGCCAGCGATCGCGCGGCGCGCGGCGTCTGAAGCTGCCGCAGCATCCAGCCGACGAGCGTGGCGATCACGCCGAGGTGCAGTCCCGCGGTGACCAGCACGTGGACCGTTCCCGTCGCCTGGAAATCCTCGCGCAGCTCCGGCGGCAGCGTCCCGCGCTCGCCCCACAGCGCGCCCGCGATCACCGTCGCTTCCGGCTCGCGGATCGCCGCGCGCAAGCGCGCCGACAGCCAGGCTCGTGCGCGCGGCGCCCAGGTGCGCGCGTCGCGCGGATCGGGCGGCGCGCGCGCGACGATCGCGTTGCCGATCAGCTCGCCCGCGAGTCCCTCACCGAGCGCGATCGCGCGGCGCGACGGTTCGCCGGGATTCCGCGGCTCGTCGAACGGCTCCAGCCGTCCGCGCACGACGAGCCGCTCACCGGGGACGACGCGATCGTCGCGAACGCGTGCGCGAACGACGATCCCGCGCTCGAGCGCGAACGCGAACGACGCGCCGCCGTCGTCCTGCGCACGCACGTCGCCGGTCACCGTCCCGGCGAACCGAGCGGTACGCGACTCCTCGGTCAGCATAGCCGGGTGGCCGCGCCACGCCGCGACCAGCAGGCCGAGCAGCGCGAACGCGGCCGGAAGCCGCGCGGCGCGGTACGAGAGCGTACCGAGCGCCGCGACGAGCGCAAGCGCGCCGAGGCCGCGCGCCTCGGCGGCGACGGCGGTCACGAACGCGAGCGCGGGGAACAGCAGCGGCGCGCGGGTCACACCCGTCCTTCACGCACGCTCCAGGACGCACTAGTGGGTTCACCGAGAGGTGAACCCACTGGGGGAGAGCGGAGGACGAGCCCGAACCGGAGGGGCTGCATGCGGATCGTCGTCACCGGCGGAGCCGGATTCATCGGGTCGCACATCGTCGATGCGTACGTCGCGGCAGGACACGAGGTGGTCGTCGTCGACAGCCTCTGGTCGCATGGCGGCGGGCGGCGCGAGAACATCCCGGAGAACGTCTCGTTCGTGCACATGGACATCCGGGAC
>DATHLL010000211.1:0-2269 GCA_035488195.1 Candidatus Elarobacter sp.
CCGACGTCGGCGGCCTTGGTGAAGATGCCGCCGCCGAGACGCGCGAACACCGAGATCAGCGAACACCCGAACGCGAGCCCGACCAGCGCGGCGAGCGAACGGACCTCGTCACCGCCGTTGACCTGCAGCATCAGCGCGTAGTAGCCGCTGACCGCGAACAAACCGAGCCCGACGACGAGCAGCCCGGTCACCGCGCCGCCGTTGAAGGCCAGCCGCAGCGCCGGCGTGAGCCCGCCGCGCGCCGCCTCCGCGGTGCGGACGTTCGCGCGCACGGAGACGATCATCCCGATGAACCCGGCCGCTCCGGAGAGCACCGCGCCGATCAGGAACCCGATCGCGGCCTCCCAGCCGAGCGGCGCCGGCAAGATCAAGATGACGACGAAGAGCACCACCGCGACGATCGCGACGGTCGTGTACTGACGGCGCAGGAACGCCATCGCTCCTTCTTGGATCGCGCCCGCGATCGCTTGCATCGTCGCGTTTCCGGCGGGCTGCTTGAGAACCCAAGAGATCAAGTAGATGCCGTACAGGATCGCGATCAGCCCGGCGATGAGGCCGAAGGTGATCGCGGTCTGCGGCGCCATCCCGGCGAGGGGGGCAGCCTGTGCTATCAAACCGTTTTCCTTTTCTACACACAAAAGAGAGACCCGACCGCGGTCGGCGCCTCGAACGGTCCGGGGTTTAGCACGGCCAGGTCTCGGTCCTTTGCCCAGGACGGGCCTCGGTACACGTCCCGCGAAGGGCCCGGCCGCATGGAATCGACCGAGTTCCTCGTGGTCGGCTGCGGCCCGGCGGGCGGGACGGCGGCCCGCGAGGCGGCCCGCCGGGGCGTCGCGACGGTCGTCCTCGAGCGCGATCCGGTGGTCGGCGCGAAGCGCGTCTGCGCCGCCGGCCTGCGCCCGGGCTTCTGCGAGGAGTTCGGCGTCCCGCGCTCGATCGTCCACCTCGACCCGCCGACGATCACGCTCACGACCGCCGCGAAGACCTACGCCTTCCCGGTCGGCCCCGCCCACACGACCACGCGCGAGGAGCTCGACGGCACGATCGGCGAGCTGGCGCGGCGCGAAGGCGCCGAGATCCGCACCAGCACGCTGTTCCGCGGCCTGCGCCGGGAGCGCGACGGCGTGGTCGTCGAGTACGCGGACACGAAAGCGGGCGAGCGCCGGCAGATCCGCGCGCGGACGGTCTTCCTCGCGCAGGGCTCGAGCGCGCGGCTCGACGAGGTCGAGCCGCGCTTCCGCCACGCCGGCTGGAACGCCGGGCTGATCACCTGCTTCCAGTACCGCGTCTATCCCGAGCGGCCGGCGGCGCCCGAGACCTACGGCGTGCTGGAGATGCACTACTACGTCAGCGCGACCTCGGGGCGGAACGTGATCGCCTGGATGTTCCCGAAGCGCGACCACCTCTCGATCGGGCTCGGGATCCAGGCGAAGCTGCCGGGCTCCGAGCTGCGCGCCGAGCTCGACGCGTTTCTGGCGACGGTCGAGCGGCGGCTCTTCCCCGGGATCCCGTACACGGTCCGGGAGGAGGGCAACCTCCTGTACGGCGGGCTCCCGCGCGCGACGATCGGCGCCGATGGAGTGATGGTGGGCGGTACCGCGGCCGGCCTGGTCGACGCGACGACGGGCGAAGGGATTCACGAGGCGGCGATGACGGGGCGGTTCGCCGCGGAGGCGGTCGGCGCGCTGCGCGCGGGCCGCGCGAGCGACGCCGCGCGGCGCTACGAGCGCGCGACGAAGCGGGCGTTCTACGGCCGGCTGCGCCACCGGCAGAAGCTGATGACGTTCCTCGAGCGGAAGCCGGCGCGCTTCGACGTGCTGTTCCGCCAGCTGGAGGCGACGCCGCGCTTCGCCGAGCTGCTGCAGCGCGACCGCAACGCGTTCACGCCCGCCGAGTGGCTGTATCTGTACGTCCAGGCGGCGAAGTTCTCGCTCGCGGCGCTGCGGGTCTGATCCGACCGACGGATGCTGCGGTTCTTCGCCGGTCGTTTGGTCCGTCTCGTCGGCGTGCTCGTCGCGATCACCGTCGCGAGCTTCCTCTTCATGCACGCCATCCCGGGCGATCCGGTGACGCTGCGGCTCGGTGAGCACGCCTCGCCGGCCGAGATCGCGCACCTGCGCGCCGCGACCGGGCTCGACCGGCCGCTGATCGCGCAGCTCGCGATCTACCTCGGCGCGGTGGCGCGCGGCGATCTCGGCGCCTCGGTCTTCGACGCGCAGCCGGTCGCGCAGAAGCTGGCGCAGTATTTTCCCGCGACCGTCGAGCTGAC
>DATHLL010000212.1:0-6036 GCA_035488195.1 Candidatus Elarobacter sp.
TCTCGGCGCGGGGACGGGGATCTCGTCGCGGCTGCTCGCCGAGCGCGGCGCGCAGGTGCTCGCGATCGAGCCGAACCAGGCGATGCGCGAGGCGGCCGAGCCGCATCCGCGCGTCGAGTGGATCGCGACGAGCGCCGAGCACACGGGGCTCGGCGAGGCGAGCACCGATCTGGTCACGGCGTTCCAGGCGTTCCACTGGTTCGACCAGCGCGCCGCGCTCGACGAGACGGTGCGCATCCTGCGCCCCGGCGGGCGCGCGGCGGTGATCTACAACGAGCGCGACGAGCGTGATCCGTTCACCGCGGCGTACGGGGAGCTCGTGCGCACGTACCAAACGGACGAAACGGAGCGCCGCCGTGCCGACGGGCTGGAGATCTTCGCGGCGTTCGAGGCGTGGAAGGAGAAGCGCCGGATCGAGGTGCGCAACGATCACGAGCTCGATCTCGACGGCGTGCTGGCCCGCGCGCGCAGCACGTCCTACCTGCCGAAGGACGGCCCGTCCGGGGAAGCGCTGCACGCCGCGATCCGCGAGCTCGTCGCCCGGTTCGCCGAACGCGGCCGCGTCGTGATGGTCATGCGCACGATCGTCCTCGCCTGCGACGCCGGAACCGCGGGCGGCTGAAGAAATCGCGAGAGATAGATATGACGCAACGGCTCATTACGGTCGAAGAGTTCGACCGCATGTGGGAGAGCGGGGTCATCGGACCCGAGGAGCGGCTGGAGCTCATCGAGGGCCGGCTGGTCCGGCGAGAGATGATGAACCCGCCGCACGCGTCGATCATGTTGCGCATGACGCAACGGTTCCAGCGGGCTCTCGGCGATCGAGTCTTGGTCTCCCAACAACTTCCCGTGGTGGTGAACGAGCGCTCGAAGCCGTTTCCCGATTTCACGCTCGTTCGGTATCGTGACGACTACTATGCGGAGCGGCTGCCCATTCCTGAAGACGTCCTGGCCGTCATCGAGGTCAGCGATTCGCGACTGCGGTTCGACCGGAGCGAGAAGCTGCGGCTGTACGCGAAGGCCGGCATACCCGAGTACTGGATCGTCGACGTGAAGAAGAAGGCGATCGAGGTGTACCGCGGCCGGCACGATCTCGGGTACGCAAAGCCGGTCGTCGCAAAGAAAGGCGAGGGCGTCGCGTTCGCCGCGTTCCCGGACGTCGTGTTCGCCGTCGACGAGCTGGTCGGCTGAGCCAGGCGGCGCGGCTTCGGATCGGGATCGACGTCGGCGGAACGTTCACCGACGTCGTGACGGTCGACGCGTCGACGCGGGCGATGGTCGCGTCGGTGAAGGTGCCGACGACGCACGATCATGCCGACGGCGTCGCGGCGGGGATCGTGGCCGGGCTGGAACGGCTGCTGGCGGAGCACGCGATCGATCCCGCGTCGATCGCGTTCATCGCCCACTCGACGACGCAGGCGACGAACGCGCTGCTCGAAGGCGACGTCGCGAAGGTCGGCGTCGTGACGCTCGGCGGACCGTTCGCGCGGACCTTCGCGAAGTTCGCGCCGTTCGCGCTGGCGGAGGGCGTCCGCTTCGCGCCGGTGTGGTTTCGCGCGGGCGACGGCCGGGCGCCGGAGACCGCCCGCGTGCTCGAGGAGCTGCGCGCCGCCGGCGTCGAGGCGCTCGCGGTCAGCGAACCGTTCGGGGTCGATCGGCCCGCGCGCGAGGCGGCGATCGTCGCGGCCGCGCGCGCGAGCGGGCTGGCCGCGACGAGCGGTGCCGAGGTGTCGGCGCAGTACGGCCTGCGCGCGCGCACGCGGACCGCGGCGCTCAACGCGGCCATCCTGCCGCGGATGCTGCGCACGTCGCGCGTGACGGCGCGCGCGGTCGCCGAGGCGCGCATCCCCGCGCCGCTGATGATCATGCGCAGTGACGGCGGCGTGATGGACGTCGCCGAGGTCGAACGGCGGCCGATCCTCACGATGCTGTCCGGCCCGGCGGCGGGGATCGCGGGCGCGCTGTTTCACGAGAACGTCACCGACGGGATCTTCATCGAGGTCGGGGGGACGAGCGCCGACTGCTCGGTGATCCGGCGCGGTCAGCCGCAGATGCGCCCGGCGCGGATCGGCGGCCACCGCACGCTGCTGCGCACGCTCGACGTGCGGACGATCGCGGTCGCCGGCGGCTCGCTCGCGCGCATCGCGCCGGCGGACCGCCGGAATTCGCTGCGCGGCCCGATCGCCGACGTCGGACCGCGCTCGGCGCACATCGCCGGCTACCGCTATGCGGCCTTCACCGAGGCGGGGACGATCGAAGGCGCGCGTGCCGACCTCGCGAACGGCGTGGCGGCGCTGGTCGCACGGGACGGCACGCGAATCGCCATCACGCCGACGTGCGCCGCGAACGTCCTCGGCACGGTCCCGGCCGATGCGTTCGCGCACGGTGACGCCGAGTCGGCCCGTCTCGCGTGCCGGATCCTCGGAGACGCGCTCGGCGTCGACGCGGAGCCGCTGGCGCGCGCGATCCTCGATCGCGCGACCGACCGGCTTCGCGCGACGCTCGACGAGCTGATCGCCGACTACGCGCTCGAGCGCGGGAACGTCGTGCTGGTCGGCGGCGGAGGCGGCGCCGCGGCGATCGTTCCGTACGCCGCGCAGCGCCTCGGCTTCACGCACCGCATCGCGCGCGACGCTCAGGTGATCTCCCCGCTCGGCGTCGCGCTCGCGCTCGTCCGCGACGTCGTCGAGCGGACCGTCGTCGATCCGTCCCCGGCCGATCTCGCGCGCATCCGCCGCGAGGCGATCGACGCCGCGATCGCCTCCGGCGCGGCGCCCGACCGCGTCGAGGTCGTCGTCGAGGTCGACACCGCGCGCAACCGAGTCCGCGCGACCGCCTCCGGCGCCACGGCGCTTGTCGAAGGCGCGCGATCCGCGGGCACGGTCGACGACGAGGCCCGGCTCGCGGCCGCCGCGGCTCATCTTCGCGGACGCGCGACAGCCGTTACGATCACCGCACGTACGGCGGGGCTGGCCGTGGTTTCGTCGGATGCCGAGAGCGCCGTCGTTGACGAGCGCGGCGTCGTCCGGCTGCTCCTACCGGGTGCGAAGACGTGCGCAACGCGCGCCGGCGACGTCCAGCGCGTGCTGGCGCGGGTGATCGACGAACAGACGGCGTTCGGTGACGTCGGCCGCGCCCTCCCCGACGTGTTTCTGCTGCGCGGCTCGCGCATCGGCGAGTTCGCAGGCATGGCCGACGGAGAGCAGATCGCAGCTTTGGCGCGCGAGGAACTGGCCGGCGTTCCGGACGACGATCCGGTGGTGCTGCTCGTCGTGCCGAAGCGCGCATGAGTCGCGAAATGGACACATCGCCGCCATCGTCCGATCATCCCGACCTGCTGTACTGGAAGGGTGATATGGAAGCAGCAATCGCTCAACACGACATCACCGTCGAAGAGTTCGACGCCATGGTCGCATCCGGAGTCTTCGCGGACGTGCACGTCGAGCTCATCGAAGGCAGGCTGATCGACGTGCCGCCGCAGGGGGCCGCCACACGTGGGTACGCTGACCGCATGCCAGTTCGTTCTGCAGACGGCGTTCGCGCGCCGCGTCCAGGTCAGGCAGCAAGCGTCGCTGCCTGTCGGCCCGACGTCGCAGCCCGAACCGGATCTCGCGCTCGTGCGCTGGGACGGTACGTACTACCGAGAGCGCCACCCGAGTCCGGAAGAGACGTTCGCCGTGGTCGAAGTTTCGTTCTCGTCACTCGAGTTCGATCGCGACGTGAAGCGACGCTTGTACGGTGCGGCTCGGATTCCCGAGTACTGGATCGTCGACGTCAAGCAGAAGCGCATCGAAGTATACCGCGAGCCGCACGACCTCGGCTACGCCTTGCAGGATATCCGCGAACGTAGCCGATCGGTTTCGTTCGCGGCGTTTCCCGACGTCGTGCTCTCGGTCGCCGAGCTGGTCGGTTAGCCGCTCCGCGCGGTCGTGCCCGGCCGCGGCGAGAGACGGACGTCCGGTGAACGGGGGCGAAGGCGGCCCCATGCGCGAGTACGACGTGCTGGTGGTCGGCGGTGGGAACGCGGGGTGCGCCGCCGCGCTCGCCGCGGCGCGGAACGGCGCGCGCGTGCTGCTCGCCGAGCGGTACGGGTTCCTCGGCGGGACGGCGACGGCGTCGATGGTCGGGCCGTGGATGACGTTCCACTCGGGCGAGGACCGGATCGTCGGCGGGATCGCGCAGGAGATCGTCGAGCGGCTCGTCGCGCGCGGCGGCTCGCCCGGCCACGTCCGCGACGCGTCGGACTACGTGCCGACGATCACGCCGTTCGATCCGGAGATCCACAAGGCGCTGCTGTTCGAGATGATGCGCGAGAGCGGCGTTGCGCTGCTGCTGCACGCGTGGTTCCTCGACGCGCTGATGGAGGGCCGCCGCGTCGCGGGAGCGCGGTTCGCGACGGTCGGCGGGGTCCGCGAGCTGCGCGCGCGGCGCACGATCGACGCGACCGCCGACGCCTACGTCGCAGCGAGCGCGGGCGTCCCGACCCAGCAGGGCGACGCGCGCGGCCGCGTCCAGCCGGCCTCGCTGATGTTCCGGCTCTCGCACGTCGACTTCACCGCGCTCTCGCACTACGTCCGGCAGCATCCCGAGCAGATGCGCAGCTCGCTCAAGACGCACGAGCGGACGCCCGACGCGCTGACCGCGGTCGCGGGGCTGTACGAGCTCTGGGATGCGGCGCGCGAGCGCGGCGCGGTCGACGTCCCGCGCGAGCTGGTCTCGTTCTTCGCGACGCCGTACGCCGACGAGGTGACCGTCAACATGACCCGCGTCGTCGACGTCGATCCGCTCGATCCCGACGACATCACCCGCGCCGAGGTCGAGGCGCGCGGCCAGGTCATGCAGCTCTTCGACTTCTTCCGCCGCGACGTGCCGGGCTTCGCGAACGCGCGGATCGCGGCGACGGCGGCGCAGATCGGGGTGCGCGAGTCCCGCCGCATCGAAGGCGAGTACACCCTGACCGCGGACGACGTGCTGCACGCGCGCGCGTTCGACGACGCCGTCGCGCGCAGCGCCTACCCGATCGACATCCACAACCCGCGCGGCAGCGGGACGACGACGTACCGGCTTCCGCCGGGCGCCTCGTACGAAATCCCGTACCGCTGCCTCGTCCCGAAGAACGCCGAGGACCTGCTCGTCGCGGGGCGGTGCATCTCGACGACGCACGAGGCGCTCGCCTCGACGCGCCTCACGCCGACGGTGATGACGCTCGGCCAAGCTGCGGGAACCGCGGCCGCGCTCTCGCTCCAGCAGAAGGTCTCGCCGCGCGCGCTCGATCCCGCGGTGCTGCGCGAGCGGCTGATGCACGACGGCGTCGACCTGCGCCGCCGTCAGACGAGCCTGTTCTGAGGACACCACGATGACCGGGATTCAGGAGCTCGCGGCGGCGTACGGCGTGCGGATCGAACTGGCCGATCTCGGTGATTGGGGTCGCGTGCGATTGATCGCCGAGTACGATCCGAACGAGCCGGTCATTCGGGTGAACACGTGCGAATCGTCGCTCACCCTTCGACAGGCTCAAGGTGACATGGAGCGCGCGATCGCGCACGAGCTGTACCATCACCGCGAGGCGATCGGGGAGATTCCGCGCATCCGCGATCGCGCGGCGCGCGAGGCGGCGGCGGACGCGTACGCCGACGCGGTGCTGCGCACGCGCTCGATGCCGTGCCGCGCCGCGAGCGGAGGCTGACGGTGCGCTACGTCGCGGGGATCGACGGCGGGCAGTCGTCGACCAGCGCGGTCGTCGTCGACGAGAACGGCGCGGTCGTCGGGCGCGGCACCGCCGGCCCGGCCGATCACGTCGACGAGCCCCCCGGGTCGCGCAAGTGCGCCGACGCGAGCGCCGCCGCGGTCGCGCGCGCGCTCGACGCGGCGGGGCTTCCGCGTGGCACGCAGTTCGAGGCCGTGCGGATCGGGCTCTCGGGCTACGACGGTCACTTCGACGGCGCGCAGCCGGCGTTCGCGGCGTGCAGCGTCCGGATGCTGCACGACGCGCCGATCGCGCTGGCGGGTGCGGTCGGGACGCGTCCCGCCGTCGTC
>DATHLL010000213.1:0-2397 GCA_035488195.1 Candidatus Elarobacter sp.
ATCGTCGCGCACGACGAGGACGAGGCGGCGCGGATCGCGCGCGAGCGTTTCGGCGGCGGCGAGCTGCGGCGCGATCCGGACACGCTCGACACCTGGTTCAGCTCGGGGCTGTGGCCGTTCTCGATCCTGGGCTGGCCCGACCGGACGCCCGAGTTCGAGCACTGGTATCCGAACCAGGTGATGATCACCAGCCGCGACATCATCTTCCTGTGGGTCTCGCGGATGGTGATGCTCGGGCTGCGGTTCGCCGGGAAGCTGCCGTTCGAGACGGTCTTCGTGACGCCGCTCGTCTTCGACATGCAGGGTCGCAAGATGTCGAAGTCGCTCGGCAACGCGATCGATCCGATGACCGATCTCGTGCCGAAGTACGGCGCCGACGGGACGCGCTTCGGGATCCTGCGCCAGATGCGGCTCGAGTCGCAGGAGCTGCGCTTCGACGAGCGCTACTGCGACGAGGCGAAGCGGTTCGGGACGAAGCTCTGGAACGCGCTGCGCTACACCGTCGCGCTCCCCGAAGGCTTGCCGGGCGCGAACGTGTTGCCGCCGAGCGCGACGCTCACCGTCGCCGACAAGTGGATCCTGACCGAGCTGCGCACGTGCGTCGAGACCGTGACGCGCGCGTACGACGGGTACGAGTTCGGCGTTGCGGCCGACACGCTGCTGCAGTTCGGCTGGTACACGTTCTGCGACTGGTACGTGGAAGCGACCAAAGCGCCGGGGCAGGAGCGCACGCGCGCCGCGGTGCTCTCGTTCGTGCTGAACGCGTTCGTCCGCGCGATGCACCCGATCGCGCCGTTCGTGACGGAGGAGATCTGGCTGACGCTCCCGCACGACGGCGCGACGATCGTCACCGCCTCGTGGCCCGACCTCGCGGAGATCCCGTCGTTCCCGGACGACGCGGCGACCTTTCGCGCGGTCATCGAGAAGGTCGAGCAGCTCCGCAACGCGCGCTCGGAATGGGGGATCCAGCCGAAGGACTGGATGCGCGTCGAGATCCCGGCCTCGCTCGAGCCTGAGCGCAGCGTGGTCGAGTCGCTCGCGACGCTGGCGCGCGCGCAGATCGCGACCTACGACGGCGGCGACGGCAGCCTGCGCGACCGCATCCTCGCGGTGCGCGGCGTCGCCGACACGGCGAAGCTGCGCGAGCGCTACACGCGCGAGGTCGCGCGGCTGGAGTCCGAGGTCGCGCGGTCGGAGAAGAAGCTCGCGAACGAGAGTTTCGTCGCGAAGGCGTCGGCAGACGTCGTCGCGGCGGAACGCGCGAAGCTCGACGAATACCGGCGCGAGCTCGAACGCGTCCGCACCGCGCTCGCGGCGCTGCCGGAATAGCGCGGGCGGCCGCTGCGGCGGATCGCCGGCTCAGGTGACGATTAGCGTCGAGCCGGGGAAGTCCAGCGTCACCGCGCGCTTCGCGAAGAGGCCGTCGCCGACGACGACGGCGATCGCGGTCGTCGGAACGTGCGCGGTCGCGTCGGCGGCGTAGATCACGACGGGTGAGGCGAGCGTCGTCGTGCCGAGACGGATCGAGCCGACGCGGCCGGGGTTGAGCGAGGCGTCTTCGTAGGTGTAGCGCGGCGCGTTCGGCGCGTTGTCGATCAGCAGCTCGGTGAGCTTCGTCGTGAACACGATCGCGTTCTTGCTCATCGCCGTGTCGAACTGCGCGGTCGCGGGGAACCCGTCGATCCGCAGGTCGTCGAACGTCACGAGCTTCGGCGAGCGGTCGTGGTATTGCAGCCAGGTGATCGCCGTGCGCTCGCCGTCCGGGGCGACGTCGGGGAACGTGAGGCGGCGCTTCACGTAGTCGAGCGTCATCATGCGATCGTTGAACGCCTCGTACCCGAGCGATCCGTCGACCGGAAACCCGGTCAGCCCGGCCCAGGTGCCGGTGTCGGCGACCAGCGCCGGATGCGCGCGCAGCGTCGCGCCCGCAACGGTCAGGCCGCTCAGCGTCGTGCGAACCGCCGACGCGCTCGCCGGCGTGGCGCGCGGCAGGGACAACGCGTCGGCGGCGGCCGGCGAGATCGACGAGAGCGCGTCGCCGGTGTCGATCGCGAACCGCAGCTCGCGCTCGCCGGCGCGGACGCGCACCACCGGGATCGGCGTGCGGTTGTCGAACGGCGCGAACGCCGGCGGCGCGGCGCGCGCGATGCGCGGGACGACGGTCGCGGCGACGGTGCCCGCGAGAAAGGCGGAACGGCGCATAGGACCGTTCCCGATTCGCCGCCCGCCGTCGAATCCAGCGTGGCCGCCGGCCCGCGCGGCGCAGCTTCAGCGCGTTACGGCGAGGCTGGGCTCGTCTTCGCCGGCGCCGCGGCCGGGGACGGCGCGCGTGCGGCGCGGGTCGAGCTTCTCGCCGCAGTGGCCGCAGACGAACTGCGGGTCGGCGCGGTGCTCGCA
>DATHLL010000214.1:0-2871 GCA_035488195.1 Candidatus Elarobacter sp.
CAGGATGATCACCGCGTGATCGTCGTCCGGCAGCAGGTCCAGCGCGGCGTCGACGGCGTCCGCGTCGCCGCGGTCTTCCAGCTCGAGGCCGTGCGCGCAGAGCAGCTCGCGCACGCGCTCCGTGAGCTGCGCGCGGCATGCGAGCTCGAGCGCGTCGCGCACGCGGCCTTCGGCGAGGAGCGCGTCGATCGCGGCGCCGGTGCCGTCGCCGCTCGTCGCGCCGCCGTATCGCGGAGCGACGGTGAGCGCGTGCGCTTCGCGAGCGCCGTTCGCGGCTTCGCACGCCGCGGTCGAGCGATCCGGCCCGGCGAGGTCGGCGGCGCCGAGCGGCATCGCGATGAGGTCGGCGGCGAACCAGCGCGGGATCGGGAGATCGGCGTCGTCGCGCGCGGCGAGGACGACGTGCGCGTCGCGCGCGCAAGCGACGAGCGCTTCGGCGAGCTCGGCGAACGCGCGCGTCTCGGCGCCGAGGCGCTCGACCGCGTCGATCGCCAGCGGAACGCCCGCGTCGTCGACGTAGCGCGCGAGCCAGCGCGCGAGCGAGCCGGTTCGCTCGCCGCGTTCCGCGGCGCGCGCGTACGCGCTCGCGAACGCCAGCCGCGCGCCGGGCGCGCGCTCGCGCAATGCGTCACACACCAGCCGCACCGCGCCGCGGAACGTTCCGTCACTCGTCGCGAGGTCGACCAGCAGCGCGCCTTCGCGCGCTGCGAACGCGCGCAGCAGCGCGCTCTTCCCCGATCCGGCCGGGGCGGCGATCACCGCCAGCGGCTTGCGAGCCGCTTCGGCCAGCCGTTCGCTGCCGGGCGCGCCGGGCGCGGCCGCGGGGGCGCCGGCCGCCGGGCGCGCGGAAGCGGCTCGCGTCTCACGACGCGAGGCGGTCACTGCATCCTGCACGCGACGCGCCGCTCCATGGCTTCTCCGTTCCTCGGTCCCTCGGTATCCTAGCAGACGGCGGCCCGCCGAGGCGGTACGCCGGTGCCCGATTTACGAAGGCTTGTCAAACGCCGTGCTTCACGGCCTCCATCCCGGCGTAGTAGGCGACCAGGATCAACAGCGATGAGACGGCCGCGACGATCAGCGGGTTCCGGGACCCGGGCTGCCGGCGCGCGATCGCGTTCGCGGCCATGTAGCCCGCCCAGCCGAGCACCGCGAGCGCCGGGTGGTACCACGGCACGCGCAGCCCCTGCACCATGAGCCAGACGCCGATCAGGAGCTGCAGGGTGACGACGTAGAGCGTGATCCGCCGCTCGGGCCGCCGCCACACCGCCAACACGGCGAGCGCGGCGACCGCGAACGCGACGTAGAGATGGACCGTCAGGATGCTCACGGACGAGCGCTTCGCTGCGACCTGGCGATCGACTTCCAGCGGCGCTTCTCGGCCGCGATCGCGGCCGGATCGTCGCGGCGGTCGAGGTACGCGAGCTCGGCGCGGAGCGCGCGCCAGCGCTCGCGGCGGCCCGGGTCGATCTCGGCGCGGACCGCGCAGCCCGGCTCGCGGTCGTGCGCGCAGTCGCGGAAGCGGCAGCGGCCGGCGGCCTCGGCGACGTCGGCGAAGACCTCGTCGAGCGCGTCCTCGCCGGACCACGGCGCGAAGGCGCGCATCCCGGGCGTGTCGACCAGCCACGCGCCGCACGGCAGCGCGACCAGCTCGCGCCGGGTCGAGGTGTGGGTCCCGCGCCCGTCGGACGCGCGCGCCGCGCGGGTCGCGAAGCGCTCGTCGCCGAGCAGCCGGTTCGCCAGCGTCGACTTCCCGACGCCGGACGAGCCGACCAGCGCGATCGTCGTCCCCGCGGTCAGGAACGGGTCGAGCCGGTCGAGGCCCTCGCCGTAGACCGCGCTGATCGCGACGACCGGGGCGTCCGCGGCGACCTCGTACAAGTCCGCGACCAGTGCGCCCGGGTCGCGCGCGAGATCGGCCTTGTTCAGGACGACGACGGCGCCCGCGCCCGAGGCGCGGATCGCGACCAGATAGCGCTCGACGCGCGGGGGCGAGAACTCGCGGCCGGGCGCGGTGACGACGAAGACGAGGTCGAGGTTCGCGGCGATCGGCTGCGCGGTCGCGCCGCGGTCGTGGCGGGCGCGCGCGAGGACGCCGCGGCGCGGGGCGAGCGCGGCGATCCGGCCGGCGGCGTCGACCGCGGCGAGATCGCCGACGACGGGCCGGTCGGCCAATGCCGGAGTGATGCGGACGACGGTCTCGGTGCCGTCGGAGGCGAGGGCGAGGAAATCGGCACCGCGGTCCGACGCGATGCGATGGTCGAAGTGCAAGGTCGTGCCTTTCGTGCAGCGGTGAGAGAACCGGACGAATCAGGCGCGACGAGAGGCTATGTCACCCTGAGCTCAGCCTGTCCTGAGCCTGTCGAAGGATCGAAGGGTGAGCGCTGCAGCTCGCCGTCAGGCGGAGCTTGCGCGCGGGGAG
Source organism: Candidatus Elarobacter sp. (assembly GCA_035488195.1). Lineage (GTDB taxonomy): Bacteria > Vulcanimicrobiota > Vulcanimicrobiia > Vulcanimicrobiales > Vulcanimicrobiaceae > Vulcanimicrobium. The sequence goes on from DATHLL010000214.1 coordinate 2,420, forward strand.
CTCGTCGCGCCGGTCGGCGCAAGGACGGACGTCGTCATACGGCTCCCCTTTCTTGTGCATTTGGCGAACGCGACGGTGCGCGGCGCCGCGCGAGGCTTTCGCCGGGCCGCAGGAAGGCCACCTTCGCGCCGTAAGACTCGGCGCACCGGTGCAGGACGACGGCGTCATCCCCGCCCGGCCGTTGCGCCGGGATCGTTCCGAAGCGCTCCTCGGGTACGCGGAGTCGCTGGCGCGCGTCGCGGCGAGCGGCGGCGGCGCGCAGGCGCTGGCCGCGCACCTCGCGGCCGCGATCGACGCGGCGGTGCTGGTCGAGGACGCGCAGTGGCGCCACCTCGCGGTCGCGGGGACCGGCGAGCGCGCGATCCCGCCCTCGGTGCGCGACCTGCTGCCGAAGGACGCCGACCGCGAGGAACCGGTCGCGCTGGCGCCGCCGGCCGACGCGCGAGCGCGGG
>DATHLL010000215.1:0-4488 GCA_035488195.1 Candidatus Elarobacter sp.
CGGGTTCATCTCGCCGAGGCGGAACGTCTTCACGATGCCACGCCGGTCGATGAAGACGTGGACCGGCATGGCGACGGTGTTGTACTGTTTGCCCACCGCGCCGTTGTCGTCGATCGCCACGAGCCCGTACGGGTTGCCGTACTTCTTCTGGAACGCCGTCGCCTGACCGGGCGCGTCGAGCTCGTCGATCCCGACGACCTGCAATCCCTGCTTCGCATACTGCGCGCGCAGCTTCCCGATCGAAGGCGCTTCGGCGTTGCACGGCCCGCACCACGAAGCGAAGAAGTTCACGTAGACGGGCTTGCCTTTGAGCGCGTCGAGCGTCACCGGCTTGCCGTTCGGCGACGGCAGCGTGAACGCGGGCGCGGGCTTGCCCGCCTGCGGGATCGCGAGTGCCGCGAGCGGCACGACCGCGAGCGCGGCGGCCGCCGCGAGGACTGTCCGGATACGCACGCAGCTAAGAACGCGGGCGGCGTGGACAGGGTTCCTTTCCCAGGGGGCCCACGGACAGGCCGGGTATGACGGACGCATGGGTCGTGTCCATGCCGCCATTGCGGCATCCCTGATGTTGGCTTCCTCCGCGCCCGCTGAAGCGCAGCCGGTGGTGGACGCGCAACGGATCTTCGGCGGCGAGTGGAGTTGCGCGGTCGCCGGTCGGGCTGCGAGGCAGCGCACGTTCACCGCGCTCGACAGTTCGCGGAGCGGGCGCGGTCGCTTCGAGTTCTTCGGGATCGCCGAAGGTATGCTTCCGAACGGCGACCACGAGGAGTCGATCGAACACTGGACGGGCGGCCCGAACGGAACGATCCGCATCGAAGCGCCCGAAGGAACCGGGACGGCACCGGCGATCGGGTCGTCGATCCGCGTTACCGGGCGCAGCTTCGACGCCACGGCTCCGTTCACGCTGACCTACACGAACGACGGAACCGAACTGCGCCGGCTCGCAACGATCGGCGAGAAGGTCGTCGATGACGAGCGCTGCGCTCGGGTTCCCACGGCCCCGCCGTCCGCGTGCGCGACGCCGAACGTCCCCGCGCGCACGGTGCATGCCGCGCAGCCGCCATACGTGTACCAGCGAAAGGACGCGGTCGTCCAGGTTCGCGTCGTGCTCGACGCCCATTCCCGCCTGCTGTGGTCGGATGTTCAAAGTTCGACGAATCCTGCGCTCGACGAATTCGCCCTTCAAGCAGCGAACGAGTCGACATTCCAAACGGCGATCGTGAACTGTCGCCCGGTGGTCGCAGACTACATCTTCAGCGTCATGTTCGGCCCGTAAGACGGAGCCGTCAGACGACCGTCGGGAACTTCACGGTCGCGGCATCGTCGCACATCTGGGCGACCAGCTCGTCGACCGAGTCGAAACGGCGCTGCGCGCGAACGAAGCGGAAGCCGCGGAGCGAAAGCTCCTCGCCGTACAGCGCGCCGTTGAAGTCCAGGAGCCAGGCCTCGACGGTGCGCGCGGTGCCGTCGAAGGTTGGGTTCGTGCCGATCGAGACGAGGCCGAAGTAGTCGCGTCCGTCGTGCCGCCCGGTGATGCGGTAGACGCCGTCGGGCGGCAGCAGCTTCTTCGGCGAGACGGCGAGGTTCGCCGTCGGATAGCCGAGATCGTGGCCGCGGCCCGCGCCGAACGTCACGACGCCGCGCACGGTGTACGGCGCGCCGAGTAGCCGGTCCGCCGCCTCCACGTCGCCGCTTCGAATCGCGGCGCGAATGCGGGTCGAGCTGACGCGCTCGCCGTCGTCCATCGTGTTCGGGACACCGACCGCGGCCCGGTCGCGCGCGGCGAGATGCTCCCGCGCGAACGCGACGTCGCCGGCGCGCTTGTGGCCGAAGCGGAAATTCGCGCCGACGACCATCGCCCGCGCGTTGAGCCGCCCGATCAGCGTCTCGTCGAGAAACTGCGCCGGCGTAAGCGAGGCGACCGCGGCATCGAACGGGATGACGTACGCTTCGTCGATCCCCGCGCGCGCGAACGCGTTCACGCGCTCTTCGAGCGTCGCGATCATCGGCGGCTCGGTCCCGGGCCGCAAGAACGCGGAAGGATGCTCGCGGAACGTCAGTACCGCGGTGCGCTCGCCGGCGCGCCGCAGCTTGAGCGCCTCGCGCACGATCGCCTGATGCCCCCGATGGAACCCGTCGAAGAACCCGATCGCAACGACGAACGACCGCTCCGGCGGCCGCTCCGGCAGCAGGTGGTGGATCTTCACAAGAACACCTTGCGCGGCGCCAGCAGCGCGCCGACGGTCTCGCCGATCCCGACGAGCGCCCGCGCGGAGTCGCGTACGAAGACGTGCTTGTCCGCCGGCGGCTGCTGCAGCGGCACCATCCGCCCCGCACGAAAATCGGTCGCCCCGCGTCCGTCGAGCACGACGGTCGGGATCGGAATGACGCGCTCCGGCGGCACGAGCGCTCCGCCGGGATCGCGCTCGACGTCGTCGAGCGTCCGGCTCTCGGAGAGCACGAACGGCCCCGACGCCTCGCGCAGCAGCGCGCCCATGTGCCCGACGGTCCCACAGGCGACCGCGAGATCCTCGCACAGCGTCCGAACGTACGTCCCTTCGCTGCACGCGATCCGCAAGCGCACGGCATCGCCGTCACGCCCGAGCACGCGCAGCGCATAGACGGTCACGGTGCGCGCGGCGCGCTCGACGCTCTTCCCTTGCCGCGCGAGCTCGTACAGCCGTTTCCCGTCGCTCTTGACGGCCGAGTACATCGGCGGCACCTGCGAGACCGCGCCGATGAATTCGGGGACCGCACGCGCAAGCCGCTTCTCGACGTCGCCGGGCACCTCCGACTCCGCGACGATCTCCCCGAACGCATCGCCGGTCGACGTCGCGCGGCCCAGCACGAGCGTGCACACGTAGGCCTTTCGCCGGTCGACGATGAGCGGCAGCAGACGCGTCGCCTTGCCGAGCGCGACCGGAAGCACGCCGGCGGCTTGCGGATCGAGCGTCCCGAGATGTCCGATCGCGAGCTTTCCGGCGGGATCGTGATAGATGCGCCGCAGCCGCGCGCCGAACTGCGTCGACGTCGGCCCGGCCGGCTTGAACAGATTGACGAAGCCGAGCATCGGATTCGCGCTATGACCGGCTGTTCGTGCCGGACGATCGCTCATGCTTCGACAGGCTCAGCATGACATGGGGGTGTGCGACGCCACTGCTATGCCGGCGGCGCGGCCCACTACAAACCTTGCGCGCGTAATGCGGCGTGCACCGCTTCGATGGCGCCCGAAAGCGGCCCCTCGAACGTGAGCCCCGACGCCATGAAGTGCCCGCCGCCGCCCATCGAAGCCGCGGCGGCTTGCACGTTGATCTTCCCGCTCGACCGCAAGCTGACGCGCACCGCGCCGTCATAGTCTTTGAACAGCGCGGCCGCTTCGACGCCGTCGACCGCACGCAGATGCTGAATGATCTCCTCGGTGTCCTCGCCGTCGGCGTGACACGTACGAAGCATCTCTTCGTCGACGTAGGTCCAGCAATACCGGCCGTCGTCCTGAAGCACCGCGCGCTCGAGCGCCAACCCGAGGAGCTTCGTCGCCGCGAACCGCTTGTTCGCAAAGATCTCTTCGGTGATGAGCGGCTTGTCCGCCCCGAGCTCGATCATCTCCGCCGACATGCGCAACACGGCCGCCGTGGTGTTCGTGTGCATGAACGCCCCGGTATCGGTCATGATCGTCGTGAGGATGCACGTCGCGATGTCGGGCGTGATCTCGACGTCGAGCGCCCGGAGCAGCCGCAGCACGCACGTCCCGGTCGAGGCCTCGGTCGGAATGACGTAGTTCAGCGCGCCGAAGTGCGAGTTCCCCAGATGGTGATCGATGTCGAGCATGTTCGCCCGCTCGGTCTTCGGCAGAAACTCCCCCGCCCGCGTGAAATCCGACATGTCGCAGAACACCCACAACGTATCCGCCGGCAGATCCCCCGGAACGTCGCGCGTGACAAACTGCGCATCCGGCAGAAACCGCAGATTCCGCGGCACCGGATCCTGCTGAAAGTACCCGACGCGCTTCCCGAGCGCTTTGAGCGCGAGCCCCAACGCGAGCCCAGCCCCGAGCGTATCCCCGTCCGGCTTCACGTGCGACACGAACACGAACGACGACCGCCGCTTCAGCTCGCCGACGACCTCTTCGGTCGTGTTCGAGCGCGGCAGCGCATCGGCGACCGAGGCCGCCCCTGACGAGCTACTCATCGATCACCTTCGCGCGCTCGAGCGTCTTGTGCAGCGCGATGGCGCGCTCGGTGGTGCGGTCTTCGACGAACGTGAGCTCCGGCGTGTACCGCAAATCGATCGCATTCCCGAGCTCCCCGCGCAGGAACCGCGAGGCGCTTTGCAGCGCATCCATGGTTTGCCGTGCGACGTGCCGATCCCCGATGATGGAGACGAACACCTTGCAGTGCTTCATGTCCTGCGTGATCTCGCACCGCACGACGGTGACGAAGCCGAGACGGGGGTCTTTGAGGTCTTCGCTGATGATTTTCGCCAGCGCGC
>DATHLL010000216.1:0-2037 GCA_035488195.1 Candidatus Elarobacter sp.
TCGTCGGCGCGCGCCGCGAGGGGCGGGGCCGCCAGCAGGGCGAGCAGGGCGAGCGGAATCACGCGGTGCTTCATCACGTCACGACGTTCGCCGGGCCGCCGGGTTCGTCCGCCGTCCGTCGCGAAGAGGTACGTCCATGCAGGAGACGATCGATCTCATCGCCCACCGCGAGCTTGGCAACCTCCAGCGCTTCTCGCGGGAGACCGGTCAGCAGGCGAACCTCGCCAACCTCGACCTCGAGCCGATGACGCAGATCAACGAGATCGAGATCGACGAAGAGCACATCACCGTCAAGTACAACCAGAAGAAGACGCACCGCTACAACGCGAACGAGATCTCGCACCGCGAGTGGACGTACAAGTACAACGACGACATGGAGTTCGTCGACGCGATCCGGCGCGTGATCGAGCTGGCGCGCAAGCACCAGTACGACCTCCCCGACAACATCGCGTGCCCGCCCGGGTGCGCGGAGTGCTGCAGCGGCTACGAGCCGTTCGTGAACCGCGCCGACGTGCAGCGGATCGCCGACCGGTTCGGGATGACGTTCGACGAGGTGATGGACGAGTACGTCGTCAAGCGCGAGTCGGCCGACGGCTACACCGTCGGGTGGCTGCGCAAGGTCGACGAGAAGGGCGCCTACAGCGACGACGCCTCGCACCAGTGCGTCTTCCTCAAGGGGCCGCGCTCGGGGCGCTACTACTGCGGGATCTACGAGTTCCGGCCGCACGACTGCGGCGCGTTCACCCCGATTGGCTGCGACGACGTCGACACCGAGCTCTCGCACCGCGGCGAGTACAAGGTCGGCGCGCCGTTCGAGCCGCGGCACAAGCGCGGAAACGACGGCGCGCGCGCGAACGGCGCGCGGCTGAACGGCTCGCCGAACGGCCGCAAGCCGAAGTGACGGCCGCCGCGGCCAAGGCGGCGGCGTACGACGCGATCGTGATCGGCGGCGGGCACAACGGGCTCGTCACCGCGTGCTACCTCGCGCGGGCGAAGCGCAAGGTGCTCGTGCTCGAACGGCGTCACGTCGTCGGCGGCGCGTGCGTTACGGAGGAGACGTTCCCCGGCTTCAAGGTCTCGACGGCGGCGTACGTCAACAGCCTCTTCCGCCCGGAGATCGTCCGCGACCTGAAGCTGCGCGCGTACGGCTTCGAGCTGCTCGAGCGCAACCCGTCGTCGTTCTCGCCGTTCCCCGACGGGCGCCATCTGATGCTGGGTGCGGATGAAGCGCTGAACGAACGCGAGATCGCGAAGTTCAGCGCGCGCGACGCCGAGCGGTATCCGCGGTACGTCGCGATGCTGGAGCGCGTCGCGGCGGTGATCGAGCCGACGCTGGTGCAGACGCCGCCGAACCCGGTGAAGCCGGGGATCGGCGATCTGCTCGCGATGGGGAAGCTCGGACTCGCGGTCAAGGGGCTCGACGGCGCGATGGGCGAGGCGGTCGAGATCCTCACCGGCGCCGCGCGGCCGATCCTCGACCGCTGGTTCGAGTCGGAGCAGCTCAAGGCGACGCTCGCGACCGACGCGATCATCGGCGCGTTCGCCGCACCGTCGATGCCGGGGACGGCGTACGTCCTCTTCCACCACGTGATGGGCGAGACGAACGGCGCGCGCGGCGTGTGGAGCTACGTGAAAGGCGGGATGGGCGGGCTCACGCAGGCGCTCGCGCGCGCGGCGCGCGACCTCGGCGTCGAGATCCGCACCGAGGCCGAAGTCGCGCGGATCGTCGTCGAGAACGGTGCGGCCGTCGGCGTGGTGCTCGCGAGCGGCGAGGAGCTCCGCGCGCGCGACGTCGCGAGCGGGGTCGACTGCCGGCTCACCTTCGAGCGATTCCTCGATCCCTCGGCGCTGCCCGCGCCGTTCTTGGACGAGATTCGGCGGATCGACTACGCCAGTGCGTCGGCGAAGATCAACGTCGCGCTCTCCGCGCTGCCGAATTTCACCGCGTGCCCGGGGAGCGAGCCGGGGCCGCAGCACCGCGGCACGATCCACCTGTGCCCGGACCAGGACTACATCGAGCGCGGCTACGACGACGCG
>DATHLL010000217.1:0-4459 GCA_035488195.1 Candidatus Elarobacter sp.
ACCGGCCGCCGCTGCAGTCCGGAATCATCTTGCTCGTGCGGCCGGTGTTCCGCGCGTTGGGCGCGTACGCGGACGCGGGGTTCGAGATCGCGGGGATTGTGGCGCAGCTCGTCTGGGTGCCGTCCGCGTGGCTGCTGTGCGTGCGCGCGGGGTTCTCGCCGCGGCGGCGCGCGCTGGTCATGGCGTTCTTGATCTTCTCGGGGTTCTTTCTCTACAACACCGTCTACACGTGGCCGAAGCTGCTCGCGTCCGGGCTGTGCGTCGCCGCGTTCGTGTTCGCGCTGCGGTGGGAGCGCGAGAACCGGGACGCGGCGCTCGTGGTCGCGGGCGTCTGCGCGGCGCTCGCGCTGCTCGCGCACGGCAGCGCGGTGTTCTTCATCGTCCCGGCGTTCGCCGTGCTGGTCGTTGCGCGACGGCTGCCGCTCACGCGCGGGCTCGTCATGGCGGCCGTCGCGGGCGCCGTGCTGCTCGTGCCGTGGTCCGCATACCAGAAGTTCTACGACCCGCCCGGAGACCGGCTGCTGAAGATGCATCTCGCCGGGATCAACGGCGTCGATCCGCGCCCTGCGTCGAAGGCGATCGCGCAGGCGTACGAGACGACGCCGCCCTCGCAGATCGTCCAGTACAAGATCAGCAACGTCCTGGCCGCGCTCGGCGACGCGCCGGTGATGGGCTCGGCGACGACCGACGAGCCGGCCGACGCGCTCAGCATGTGGCGCGTGCGCGAGCGCGAGCAGATCACCGTCGCGCTCGGCGTGGTGAATCTCGGCTGGCTCGCGCTGCCGTGGTGGTGGTCGACGCGGCGCGACCCACGCGAGCGCCGCTGGGCCGGAGCGCTGCTCGGTCTCGCGGCACTCTCGGCGCTGTTCTGGTGCGTCGTCATGTGGGGGCCGTACGCGACCGTCACGACGCACAGCGCGTACGTGCTCGACACGCTGCTGTTCGTCGCGCTCGGCACTGCGCTCGCCGAGCTGCCGCTGCGGCTCGCGCTCGCGGTGCTCGCGCTGGCGCTCGCGGATCTCGCGGCGACGTGGGTCGTGGGGTCGCTCGGCGACGCGTGGCGGAGCGCGCCGGCGGTGGATCCGGTGATGGCGCTCGTCGCCGTCGCTGCGGCGGTCGCGTGCGGCGCGGTGCTCGTCGCGGACGGCCGAGCGGCGGCGGCCCCGGCCTCGGTATGAAACGAGCCCGGCATCGTCGCTGATGCCGGGCTCGTTGGCTCACCCTTCGACACGCTCAGGGTGACATTTTCGGCCGGGCACCGCTTGTACGGCGGCGCCCGGCGGTCCGGGTCAGTTGGCGATGACGCGCTGGGTCTTGAGCGTGCGGGAGACGTCCTCGTGGAGCGCGCCGAGGTGGGCGCGCGTCTGGATGTCGAGACCCGGACGGTTCATCGCCGTCGCGACCGACTTGTCGAGCGCGACCAGCTCGTACCGCGCGAGCGCCTGCGCGTCGTACGGGACGCCCGGCGTCGGCTTCGTCGCCAGCGTGCCGAGCATCGTCGCGTAGCGGCGCTGCAGGTTGCGGCGGACCGCCGTCGCCTGCGCGACCTTTCCGCTCGCGATGTCGCCGTAGATCGACGCCTGCGACCAGGTGAAGAGGTCGGCCAGCGTCATCGTCTCGCCCGGCTTCGCCTTCGTCGGCATGTCGGCGAGGCGCGCGAGCACCGTCGGCGCGTACATGTACGCGAGCGCGCGGGTCTGCACGCGGCCGGCGAAGTCCGCGACCGAGATGTCGTGGCGCATCGCCGGGTTGTAGCCGAAGTTCGAGACGGTGCCGTGCTCCGCGTACACGAGGCGGCGCAGCGTCCGCGGGTCGTAGCGGAAGGCGTCGTTCGAGAACACGTACTTGTCGAGGATCGCGAACGCGCGCTTCTCCTCGCCGCGCGGCACCGGGGTCTGCGGAGCCTCCGCGTGCGGGTCGCCGCGGCGCGAGCGCGAGAGGTTCTCGCCGCCGATCCAGTGCGACGCGTTGGTCGCGCAGCGCGCGTACTGGTTCACCAGCGAGGCGAACGCGAAGCGCTCGTCGTCGTAGGTGTGCTCGGTCTGCGGGAAGCGCTGGTCGAGCTTCGGCAGCAGCGTCTGGATCAGCCCGAGCTGCGTCCCGCACCACGAGAGCGGGTCGTTGGTGAGCATGAACTGGTGGACGCGCGGGTCGATCGCGTGGCCGAACCACGCGACGTCTTCGTCGCTCGCGAAGCGGACCTTCGGATCGGTCCAGTTCGACGCCCACTTCGAGAGCGTCGGAACCTCGTCGTACGGCGTCTTCGCGCCGGGAACCGGCGCGTAGCCCCACTTGATCACGTGGTAGTCGTACGGCCCGAGCACGGTCTGCTCGACCGTCCCGCTGCTCGTCCCCTTCGGCCACACGTTGGCGGGGTTGTACTCCATCACCGACGACGCGATCCCGTACTTCGCGGTGAAGTCGTGGTTCCGGATCTGGGAGGCGCTGTACGCCATGTGGCCGATGAAGTTGTGTGCGAGGCCGAAGTCGTGGCCGACCTCGTGCAGCACGACCGCGTGCAGGTACTCGGAGCCGATGTTCTTCGCGATCTCGCTCGGGCTGCCGCCTTGCATCAGCGCCGTCGCGATCGAGGCGTACATGAGCTGCGCGTGCGCGCCGGGGCCGTCGTTGTGCGCGAAGTGGTTGTGCGCCGCCATGCGGTCGTCGCGGTCGGGATCGTCGCCGCCGTCGGCGGCGACGCCGAGGACGTTGCGCTGGATCGAGCCGAAGCGCACGAGATCGCTGTCGATCATGACGCCGCCGCGGAAGATCTCACCGGTGCGCGGGTCCCAGGTGATCTGGGCCTCGGCGAACCCGCCGCTGTTCGACTCGGTGAGCCAGCGGATCATGTTGTAGCGGATGTCGTCGGGATCGAAGTCGGGGTCCTTCGGCTGCTCCTGCACCTGCACGGCGTTGGAGATCCCGATCTTCTCGAACGGGGCGTTCCACGCCAGGATCGCGCGGCGGATCGGATCGCGGTACTCCATCGGAATCGTGCTCTGCAGCGTGTAGACGATCGGGTGGACCGCCGGCGAGAGCGGCTTCGAGGGATCGCTGGGCTTCATGTTCCAGCGCGTCACGTAGCGGACGATGTTGTCCATCCGCTCCATGTGGTCGAACGAGATGTGCGCGTCGTCCCAGTAGCCGACGCGGTCGTCGACGAGGCGCGGCATGTACTTGCTCGCGTCCGGCAGCTCCGCGAAGTTGTAGACGATCTTCATCTGGATCGAGCGCGGGTCGACGACGGTGTCCACGACGCTCGGCTTCAACGAGGCGAACGTCTGGTTCGATTCGACGAGCACGTTCTTCGGGAACGCCTTGCTCACGCCGAAGTACGAGCGCGTCGGGTCGAGGTGGTACCCGCCCATCGGGTTCATCGGGTCCTTCACGACGTCGCTCAGCGTGTTGCCGAAGTCGATGACGTCGCCCATCAGCGCCGAGAGGTCGATCGCGATCGACTTGTCGTCTTTCTTCTCGGCGACGATCCCCGCCATCCCGAGCACCGAGTCGGCGGTCGACGAGCGAACCGCGTCGGCGAGCGGCGTGTTCGGGTCGGCGAGGAACCGCGTGTGCGGCCAGATCATCGCGACGGCCTTGCCGACGCGCACGAACCGGATCACGCGCGCCTCCTGCTGCCACACGTCGCCGGCGAGGACGCCGTAGCCGCCCAGGCCGTTCTTCGGCACCGCGGTCCACAGGTAGTCCTTGTCGAGCTGGTCGGCGCCGATCCGCATGTAGACTTTGCCGTCCTTGCGGATCATGGTGAAGAGACCGGGCTGCACGACCGAGTCCTTGACGAACGCGTCGTACGCCGGCAGCTCACCGGGTGCGGGCGGCTTGGCGGCAGCCGCGGCAGCGGCGGCCGCGCCCGCGGCGGCGCCGGCTGCGGCTCCCGCCGCGGCTGCGCTCGGCGAGCCGGAAGGCGCGGGGGACGGACCGGCCGCGGTCTGCGCGACGGCGGGTCCCGCTAGCGCGAGAAAACACGAAATGAACGCGGCGAAAGGCCGGACGCCCATGGGCACACCTCCAGAATGAGTCCGTATGAATTAAGAGGTGCCGCCCGGCGCCCCTGGTCCCGAACGTAAATTTGGCACGAAGACGAACGCGCCGTACCGGACGAAAAAGGCCGCCGCGTCGTCGCGACAGCCTACGTCTCTGGTGCCCAGGAAGGGACTCGAACCCCCACGACCTTGCGGCCACTAATACCTGAAACTAGCGCGTCTACCAATTCCGCCACCTGGGCGCAGATGGACCGACCCGGTTTCAGCCCCCCGGGGTTGCGGACCTCCGGCCGGGCGCGAGGTGCGCGCGCAGCACGAGCACCGGGACGACGCCGGCCGAGGCGAGCGCCGCGGTCGCGAGCCAGGCGATCCGCAGCGACGTGTGGTCGGCGAGCGCGCCGAACGCCGACGGCGCGACCGACGAGGCGAGGAAGATCGCGGTCAGCGCGAGCCCGAGC
>DATHLL010000218.1:0-2887 GCA_035488195.1 Candidatus Elarobacter sp.
ATGTGGAGAAGGGGGCGGTTGACATCATGCAGCGGATCCGCGCGCTCGGGGAGAGCATCCGGTGATCATCAAGCGGGCCAAGACTCAAGGGTTCTGCTTCGGCGTCGCCATCACGGTCAAGAAGGCCGAGGAGGCGGTCGAGCGGCTAGGAGGCGGCGTCACGACGCTCGGCCACGTCGTGCACAACCCGCAGATGGTGGCCTCGCTCGAGGCGAAGGGCCTCAAGAACGCGACCAGCGTCGAGGACGTCGACACCGAGACGATGTTCGTCCGCGCCCACGGGCTGCCGCTCGACGTGCTCGACCGCGCCAAGGAGCGCGGTCTGACCGTGATCGACGCGACCTGCCCGATGGTGACGAAGATCCACGTCCAGGCCGAGAAGCTCCGCGACGAAGGCTACAAGATCGTCGTCGTCGGCGACCCGAACCACCCGGAGGTGAAAGGGACGCTCTCGCACGTCCCAGGCGCGTGGTCGATCACCAGCGCCGACGACGTCGCGAAGCTGCCGCGTGCGAGCCGCGTCGGCGTCGTCGTGCAGTCGACCTGGAACGGGCCCGGCTTCACCGAGATCGTCCGCAAGCTCAGCGAGAAGTACTACGAGGTTCGCGCGATCAACACGATCTGCACCGACACGAAGAACCGGCAGAGCGAAGTGGAGGCGCTCTCGCGCGAGGTCGACGTGATGGTCGTCGTGGGCGGGAAGACCTCCGCGAACACGAAGCACCTCGCAGAACTCGCCGCGATGAACGGCGCGCGCGCGTACCACATCGAAGGGCCGGATGAGCTGTGCGCCGAGTGGTTCGCGGGCGCCGGCACCGCGGGGCTGATGTCGGGCGCCTCGACGCCGGGCTGGCTGGTCGACCGGGTCGCGGACCGGATAGATGAGCTCGCCGGCAGTTCTCGATAGCTTCGAGGCCGCGCTCGAGAGGGCCGTGGCCCGGTTCGACGACGGCTCCGCCACCAGCGAGCAGATCCGCTACCATTTCGGCTTCGGCGAGGCGGGGCAGCGCGGAAAGCGCATCCGCTCGCGGCTCGTGCTGGCCGTCGCGGAGGAAGAGGGCGGCCGGGCAGAGGACGCGCTCGCGCCCGCTTGCGCGGTCGAGATCGTCCACGAGTTCTCGCTGATCCACGACGACATCGAGGACGGCGACCGCGTTCGCCGCGGGCGCGAGACGCTCTGGTCGCGGTACGGGCTCGCGCACGGGATCAACGCCGGCGACGCGCTCTGCTCGGTCGCGTACCTGACCCTGCTCGACGGGGAGGCCGCACCGCCGGAGCGTAAGCTCGCCATGACCAGGGTCTTGCTGGCGGCGCACCTCGCGATGTGCGGCGGCCAGGGACGGGACATCGCGTTCGAGACGGAACCGCGGGTGACGATGGAGGACTACCGGGCGATGATCGGTGGGAAGACCGCCGCGCTCTTCGGCGCGGCCTGCGAGTTGGGTGCCCTCGCCGCCGGCGCGGACGCGGCGCGGGCCGCGGCCTACGCGCGCTTCGGGTGGGCGTACGGGACCGGCTTCCAGATCGAGGACGACGTGCTCGGGACGTGGGGCGACGCGGCGATGACCGGCAAGCCGTGCACCGATCTCGCGAACCGCAAATGGACGTTCCCGGTCGTGTGGGCGCTAGCCGGTCCGCCGTCCGAGGCGCGCGAGGTGATCGCGGCAGCCTACGCGCGCGCGACCGCGCTCACCCAGTCCGACGTCCTCGCGACCGTCTCCGCGCTCGACCGCCTCGGCGCCCGCGAGGCCGCGCACCGCGCCTCGCGCGCCGAGTTCGCCGAGGCCGGCGCGCTCGCCGCCGCAGCCGGGATCGACCGCGGCGGGCGGGTTCGCGCGTTCTTCGACGGCGCCGCGAGGCGGGTCGCGTGAGCAGCGCATCGGCGCGCGCATCGTTCGCGCCCGCGGTGAGCGCCGCGCGCAGCAGCCTGGCGCCGCTCGGCGTGATCCTCGGGATCGGTCTGGTCCTGCGGCTGCTCTTCATCATGAGCACCGGGTTCGACAACGACGTGAAGGCGTTCGAGTCTTGGACGCTCACCTTGCGCGACAACGCGCCCTGGCTGTTCTACACCAAAGCCGGCTTCGCGGACTACCCGCCAGGCTATTTCGTCGTGCTATGGGTCGTCGCGCGGGTGTACGCGCTCGTCCCGGGCGCGGCCGCCGACCCGATGCACAGCTACGCGATCCTGCGCGTGCTCATCAAGCTGCCGGCGATCGCGATGGACCTCGTGAACGCGTACGTCGTCTACCGCATCGCCCGCCGCTACGCGTCGGAGAAGGTCTCGGTGATCGCGGCCGCGGTGCTCGCCCTGAACCCGGCGGCGATCTACGTCTCCTCGTACTGGGGCCAGGTCGACTCCGTCTCGTGGGGCCTCGTTCTGCTCGCAGTTTTCCTCGTGCTGCGCGCCGGCGACGAGCCGGCGAAGACGACGCGGCGGCTCGTGACGGCGTGGCTCGTGCTCACGTTCTCGGTCCTGATCAAGCCGCAGGGCGCCACGCTCGCGCTGCTGTTCATCGCCTACCCGTTCGCGGCGAGCGACCCCGCGCTGCGCGCGCGCCGGCTGGTCGGAACGCTGTACGGCGCCGCGGCCTCGCTCGTGCTGGCCGCGGCCGTCGGGCTTTTGTTCCACCCGGCCGCCGACCTCTTCGTCTGGCTCTTCGACCGCTACGCGTTCGGCAGCGCCGTCTACAAATACACCTCGGTGAACGCGTTCAACCTGTACGCACTGCGGATGCCGTTCTGGCGCGACGACAACCAGGTGATCTCGCTCTTTGGGCTCCAGGTCGGCACGTTCGCGATCTGGGGCGTGGCGCTCGTCCTGGCGGCGACCGCGCTGATCGTCGGGCGCTACCTGCAGCGCCGCGATGACCGCGCGCTGATCGAAGGC
>DATHLL010000219.1:0-2834 GCA_035488195.1 Candidatus Elarobacter sp.
GGCAGGCGAAGGCCGCCGGCTTGCAAACGCGCTTCGCGAACGCAGTCTGCCGTAGAAACAAGCCCAGACGCGCATGGCTCCTTGCACGGTGGTCAGTTTGCTATACTCCTCTTATCCACCTCACGGCCCGACCCGGATGAACGCGTTGTGCATCACCAGCGCCCGCGAGCGCGCGCGCTTGTTCGCGACGTACGCCTCTTCCGCGGCCGGCGAGCGCACGAGCAGCACGTCGGCATCACCGCGCTTGCCCATCGCGAGCGCCGCCCCGCTTCATTCCCGGAAGGCTCTGCGAGCCGCCCGAGATGTCGAGCGACTTGCGCAAGCCGTCTCGGTTCAGCCGTCTTTTTTCGGGACGATCGACACCGCACCGTTTCGTTCGACGATCGCGCTGTCGATCTGGTCGAACCGTTCCAAACCGCGCTGCCGAGCCGCTGCCATCACGTCCTGCTCCAGGATGCGCAGTGCGCTCAGCCGCTCGACGTGCCAGACGCCGTGCTCCACGATCGGGACCGGAGTCCCTTCCATCCGCGCACCCAGCTTGCTGACCTTGCGCTCGAGGAACGTCGCGCCGACGTGGGTCAGCGCGATGGTCATCACGACGAGCCAGGCGTTGGTCAGCGAGCGGTCGTCGGTGACGATCGCTTGGATCGAGACACCGCCTAACAAGAAGATCAAGATCCATTCGAACCCCGTGCTCTGCTGCAGCGAGCGCCGGCCGAGCACGCGCAGCACGAAGTACAGGAACCAATACGTGAGCGCCGCGCGAACGATCGAGTCCATCACGGCCACACGAACTGGTGCAGCACGACGGGCGGCTCGCCCGCGAGCGTGATCTCGCCGCCGCCGGGTCCCGCCTTCGCCGGAAGCTCGCTGAACGCGATGCTCGCCGGACTCGTGCCGCCGGCCGGCGCGAACACCAGATCGACGCCGTCGGCCACGGCGATCTGCTGCACCGGCCGCGGATCGATCGATTGCACGGGGGTGGCAGCGAGAAGCGCAGCCGACACATGGATGCGATACGGCATCGTGTGCGGACCGGCGAGCGTGAGGATCGTCTGCGTGGGCGTTCGGAAACGTGCGAATCGCTCGTACCGCGCGGTGAGCGCTCCGTCCGGCGACGAGGCGCGCGCGTTTGCCAACGGTCCGCGTCCGAACGCGCCCGCGAGACCAGCGAGCACGAGCAACGACATCACGCACCAGGCGACGCGCTGCACGCGCACCCACGCGTTCTCGATGCCGGGCTCGTAACCCAGGTCCATTCCCGCGGTCTGCTCGAGATGCGGCGGACGGCTGGGCGCCGACCGTCCGAACGAATCGGCCATTTGCGCCGTATACCTCGTCGGCGCGGCTCGAAACGCGTCGCGCCCGCCGTACGAAACCGTACCGGCGTACTGCCGGCACGATCGAACGGGCGCGCTCATTTCCACGCTGCAGCAGTTCGCGAGCGTACCGACTGCCGCAGTTGCGCGTCAGTACCATCGTCGTACGATGCATGAGGAACACGCTTCTTGCGACTGCGGACATCACGGAGGGCTGCACGATCCGTACGGCTGCGCGGCGTTCCTCGGGAGTTTCGCGCCGCCGGCGGACATCAAACGGTATTGCCGCTGCAAGCGCTCGCGCGCGGCGTTGCTGTCCGTCGCGCAGCCGCGGATCGTGGCGGAAGTTCGCGTGCGTGAACGGCGCGGCGCGGCGATCGGCGTTTGCGAGTTCCCGCCCGCGCTCGAGCTCGGTGGGTGCGCCGACGAGGTTCTCGAAGCGATGAAGGCGCGGCTGCGAATGCTGATCTCACCGCCGCGCGACGGCTCGCACCAAGTGCTGCGCGTCGTCCACCAGCGGGATCGATCGGCGTCGATCCGCGTCGAAGCACTGCGGTGAACCACGCGCCGGTGACCGCACCGTCGCGGCCGTGCCCGGTACTTCGCGGTGTTTCCTTGCCAAGCCCACCGGGCGATCGTCGCGTGAACCTCGCACCGCCTTGCGTGGCTTGCGGTGGTTGGGTACATTTGCTCCATGGCCGCTACCGGAATCGCCGCGTCGCCCGCCGGGCGCAATGACCTCACGCGTGCCGTCGTCGCGAGCACGATCGGCACCTCGATCGAGTGGTACGACTTCTTCCTGTACAGCACCGTCACCGGGCTCGTGTTCGCGAAGCTGTACTTCCCCAACAGCGACCCGCTCGTCGGGACGCTGCAGGCCTTCCTGGTCTACGCGGTCGGATTCGTCGCCCGGCCGGTCGGCGCGGCGATCTTCGGCCACTACGGCGACCGCATCGGCCGCAAGGCGACGCTGATCGCGACGCTGCTCCTGATGGGGATCGCGACGTTCCTGGTCGGCTTCGTCCCGGGCTACGCGCAGATCGGGATCTGGGGCGCGGTCCTCCTCACCGTCCTGCGCTTCGTGCAGGGCGTCGGCGTCGGCGGCGAGTGGGGCGGCTCGGTGCTGCTCTCGATGGAGTGGGCGCGCACGAGCGGACGCCGCGGCCTCATCGCGAGCTGGCCGCAATTCGGCGTCCCGGCCGGACTGTTTCTCGCCAACATCGCGGTGCTCGCGTTCAGCGCGCTCTCCGGCCCCGCGTTCCTCGATTGGGGCTGGCGCATCCCGTTCTTCTTGAGCATCATCCTGGTCGGGATCGGCCTGTGGATCCGGCTCGGCGTGACCGAGACGCCGACGTTCCGGCGCCTCGAGGCCGAGAACCGCATCGAGAAGACGCCGGTCAGCGAAGTGTTCAGGCTGCAAGGCCGCGAGATCGTGCTCTCCGCGCTGGCGCGGCTCTCGGAGCAGGCGCCGTTCTACATCTTCACCGCGTTCATCTTCTCGTATGGCACGCAGGC
>DATHLL010000220.1:0-2879 GCA_035488195.1 Candidatus Elarobacter sp.
CCGGCTCG
The DNA here is from genome assembly GCA_035488195.1 of Candidatus Elarobacter sp. Lineage (GTDB taxonomy): Bacteria > Vulcanimicrobiota > Vulcanimicrobiia > Vulcanimicrobiales > Vulcanimicrobiaceae > Vulcanimicrobium. The sequence goes on from DATHLL010000220.1 coordinate 9, forward strand.
CCGAGACCGAGAAGTACGCGCACGTGACGTACTTCTTCAACGGCGGCCGCGAGGACGTGTTCCCCGGCGAAGACCGCATCCTGATCCCCTCGAACCGCAGCGTGGCGACGTACGATCTCGCGCCCGAGATGTCGGCGAACGACATCACGGTCGCCGCGATCGAGGACGTCTCGCGCCGCCGCCACGACGTGATCGTGATGAACTACGCGAACGCCGACATGGTCGGGCACACCGGCGTGTGGGACGCGACGATCTCGGCGCTCGAGACGCTCGACGTCGCGCTCGGGAGGCTCGAGCAGGCGGTGCTGAACGCGGGCGGGATCCTGGCGATCACCGCCGACCACGGCAACGCCGAGGAGAAGATCGACCATGACGGCAACCCGCTCACCGCGCACACGACGAATCCGGTGCCGTTCGTGATCGTCTCGCAGCAGCCGGTCGGCGCGTTCATCGGCGACGGCAGCCTCGGCGACGTCGCGCCGACGCTGCTCCCGCTGCTCGGCCTCGAGGTCCCCGAGGAGATGACCGGCGCGAACCTGCTCGCGCCGCCGGCGAGCCTCGCCGCGGAGGGCGCGCCGTGAAGCGCAAGCGGATCCACGCGGCGGCGGAGTACCTGCGCGAGAAAGCCGGCGGCGACCTCGACTGCGCGATCGTCCTCGGCTCGGGGTTCGGCGCGGTGCTGCGCGATCGCATCGACGGGACGACGGTGTCGTACAAGAAGATCGAAGGGATGCCGCTGCCGGGGGTCGCGGGACACGCGGGCGAGGCGCACGTCGGGACGCTGCACGGCCGCCGCGTCGTCGCGTTCAGCGGGCGGTTCCACCTCTACGAGGGACGCCCCACCGACGAAGTGATCTATCCGGTCGTCGCCGCCGCGCACGCCGGCGCGACGACGTTCGTGCTGACGAACGCAGCCGGCGGCGTCAACCCCGACTACCGCGCCGGCGATCTGATGCTGATCGGCGATCATCTCAACCTGACCGCGACCAGCCCGCTCATCGGCGAGGAGACGCTGCCCGGCCAGGACATGCGCTTCGTCGACATGGTCGACGCGTACGCGCCGCGGCTGCGCGAGCTGGCGCGTCACATGGCGCGCGAGTACGCGATCACCTTGCACGAGGGCGTCTACGCGGGCCTCGTCGGCCCGGCGTACGAGACGCCCGCGGAGGCGCGCTATCTCCGCGCGATCGGCGCCGACGCGGTCGGGATGTCGACGGTCCTCGAGACGATCGCCGCCCGCGCGCTCGGCCGCGACGTGGTCGGCTTCTCGCTGATCACCAACGTCCACGGCACCGGCGCCCCGACCTCGCACGAAGAGGTCCTGGACGCGGCCATCCGCAGTGCCGGCGACGTCGCACGGCTCGTCGAAGGGATCGTCGCGAACCTGTAACCCGGTCCGCCTTCGCTGCCGGTCCATCGCCCGGTTCGCCGCGCAGGAAGGCCGGCGTGCCGTGGAGACTCTTTCGGGACGCGCTCGCTTCCGCCGGGGGAGAAGTCTTCATGCGTCTCGGTCGTTCGTTTTCGCGTCTCGCCGCACTCGCCGTGCTCTCGGCGGCCGTCGCCGCGGGGTGCTCGGGCGGGGGCGGGACGATCGGCGTCCCGGGGGATTCCGCGGCGAGCGGGCAGCAGCGCGCGGTTCGCGCGCTTGCGAGCCTGGGCGCGTACAACGTCGACAAGACGCAGACCGCGGTCGCCGGGATCTCGTCCGGCGGGTTCATGGCGGTGCAGCTCCACGTCGCGTTCTCCGGGACGTTCCACTACGCGGCGATCTACGCGGGCGGGCCGTACTACTGCGCGCAAGACAGCCTCTCGACCGCGCAGACGACGTGCCAGTACGCGACGTCGAGCTCGCTCTCGGCCTCGGAGAGCTATCTCGACGCGCAGTCGAGCGCCGGAACCATCGATCCCAAGAGCAATCTGAGCGGACAGAAGGCGTACCTGTGGTCGGGGACGTCCGACTACACCGTCGAGCAGAAGACGATGAACGACCTCAACAGCGAGTACCAGCACTACGGCGTATCGACCAAGTACGACAACACGTACGCGGCCGGACACGGCTGGGAGTCGCTCGACGGCGAGGTCGCCTGCGGAACGACGGCGTCGCCGTACATGATCGACTGCAGCAACTACGACTCGCAGAAGACCTGGCTGACGTTCTTCTACGGCACGGTGAACGCGCGCAACGCCGGGACGCTCGGCGGAACGCTGATCAATTTCGACCAGACGCCGTACGGCGGCGGCGCGAACGACCTCGACACCAACGGCTATCTCTTCGTCCCGAAGGCCTGCGCGAGCGGGACGCAGTGCCGGCTGATCGTCGCGCTCGACGGCTGCGTGCAGACGCAGGCCAGCATCGGGACGAAGTTCATCACCGAGTCCGGCCTCGACGAGTACGCCGACACGAACAACATCCTCGTGCTCTACCCGTACCAAGTCTCGAGCAGCACGCCGAACAACCCGAACGGGTGCTGGGACTGGTGGGGCTTCGAGGGGTCGAACTACGCGCTGAAAGCCGGCGTGCAGATGGCCGCGATCAAGAAGATGGTCGACCGGATCCAATCGGGCGGCGGCGCGACTCCGACGCCCGCGCCGACCGCGACGCCGACGCCGGGCGGCTCACCGACCCCGACGCCGAAGCCGACCGCGACACCGACGCCCACGCCGACGCCGGCGCCGGTCTGCTACACCGCGTCGAACTACGCGCACGTTCAAGCCGGCCGCGCGCACGACAGCGTCGGCTACGCGCTCGCGAACGGCTCGAACCAGAACATGGGCCTCGACAACGTCTTCTACCAGACGACGCTGAAGCAGACCGGGCCGAACTACTACGTCATCGGCTGCCCATAAGAGTCCCGCGGTTCGTCACCTCGG
>DATHLL010000221.1:0-2149 GCA_035488195.1 Candidatus Elarobacter sp.
ATCGAAGCCGCGCTCGGCAGCGTGACGCCGTTCGACGAACGGATCCACGCGGTGCGCGGACACGCGACGCAGCGCGCGGTCGCCGCGGCGCTGCGCGTGCTGCTCGAGGGCAGCGCGATCAACGCCTCGCATCGCGACTGCGGGCGCGTGCAGGATCCGTACTCGCTGCGCTGCATGCCGCAGGTGCTCGGCGCGTGCCTGCGCACGCTGCGCGACGCCGCCGCGATCCTCATCGACGAGGCCAACGCCGTGTCGGACAACCCGCTCGTGTTCGCCGACACGGGCGAGGTGATCTCCGGCGGGAACTTTCACGCCGAGCCGGTCGCGCTCGCTGCCGATGCGCTCGCGGTCGCGATCGCCGAGATCGGGAACATCAGCGAGCGCCGCTGCGCGCTGCTCGTCGATCCGACGTTCAGCGCGCTGCCCGCGTTCCTCGCCACCGACCCGGGGCTCGAGTCGGGCTACATGATCGCGCAGGTCACCGCGGCGGCGCTCGCGTCGGAGAACAAACTGCTCGCGCATCCGGCCAGCGTCGACAGCATCCCGACCAGCGCCGGCCAAGAGGACCACGTCAGCATGGCGACCCATGGCGCGCGGCGTCTCGACGACATGCTGCGCAACGGCGCGAACATCGTCGCGATCGAGCTCCTGTCGGCGGCGCGGGGAATCGCGTTCCGGCGGCCGCTGCGGACGTCGGATACGCTGGAGCGCGTGCTCGCCGAGGTCGCACCCGATGCAGGACGAAGCGGAGACCGCTATCTGGCGCCGGAGATCGAGCGCGTCGCGGCGATGGTGCTCGCGGGGCGGTTCACGCCGCTGGTCTCGGCATTGATGCCGACGGCCATGGCGCACCCTTCGACAAGCTCAGGGTGACATTGCCGTTGTGTCACCGTCGTGTGCTGACGGTGACGGCGGGGCTCACTCTTTTTCGAGCTGGGACGGGTCGAGGATGCGGAAGCCGACTTTCAGGGTGACCTGGAACTGGCTGACCTCGCCGTCGTTCACGAGGCCGCGGATCTCGGTGACCTCGAACCATGAGAGGCCTTTCAGGCTGGCCGACGCGCGCTTGATCGCGTTGCGAACGGCCTGCTGCACGGAGTCCTCGGAGACGCCGACGAGCTCGACCAGCTTGAACGTCTTATCTTGCATCGCTTCCCCTTCGTGCGAGCGCGGAGCTGCTGGCGGAGACTGCCGGAGCGGTTCCGCGTTTCCTGCATGGTGCGCGCCGCGCGAGGCGAATCGGAAGTCCCCATGCGGCAGCAAGCCTCACACACGATCGGGCGCGCGGAGTTCGTCGAGACCGGCGAGGGCAAGCGCGCGTACTACGCCTCGCCGGCGGGCAGCGGGCCGTTCCCCGGCGTGCTTCTCTTCATGGAGGCGTTCGGCGTCAACGACTACGTGCAGAGCGAGGTCCGGCGGCTCGCGGAGAACGGCTACGCCGGGATCGCGCCCGATCTGTTCGACGGGAAGACGTTCGACTACAACGACCGCGAGGGCATCGCGCCTCGGCTCAAGAGCCTCACCGACGAGGGGATGCTCGATCACGTGCGCGCCTCTGCGGCATTCCTCGACGCGCAGCCGGAGGTGAAGAAGAGCGCGTACGGCGCGGTCGGCTTCTGCATGGGCGGGCGCCTCGCGGTGCTGAGCGCGATCGCGCTCGGCGAGAAGATCGCGGCTGCGTCGTCGTTCTACGGCGGCGGGATCGCGCCCACGGAGCGGCGGTTCTTCGATCGGCTCCTCGACCGTTTGGGCGAGGCGAACGCGGAGCTGCTGCTGCTCTACGGCGCCGACGACCAATCGATCGCGCCCGACGAGCACGGCCGGATCGCCGAAGCGCTCTCCGCGCACAAGAAGCGCTACACGCTCGCCGTCTATCCCGGCGCCGGGCACGGCTTCGCCTCGCGCGACCGCGAGTCGTACGACCGCGACGTCGCCGAGCACGCCTGGAGCCGCACGCTCGAGCTCTTCGGCCGCACGCTGCGCTGACGCAGGGAACGTCAGCGCGCGCGCAGGCGCACCATGCCGCCTTGCACGAGCCGCGCCGCGTCAGCCCGGACCGCCGTCGTACGGCCGGCCGCCGACCACCACCCCGGCGCAGCGGCTCGCGCCGAGCCAGTAGCACAGCTCGGCCGGCGACTCGACGTCCCAC
>DATHLL010000222.1:0-2641 GCA_035488195.1 Candidatus Elarobacter sp.
GCGCATCGCGTCGAGCCGGTCCGGCGTGCAGAAGCACCGGAACGCGTGCTCGTTCGCGAGCAGCTCGTCCGCGTAGCGCCGGTAGATCGCGGAGCGTTCGCTCTGGCGGTACGGGCCGTGCGGTCCGCCGACGTCCGGGCCCTCGTCCCACGTCAGCCCGCACCAGCGCAGCGCGGCGAGGATCGCGCGCTCCGACTCTTCCGTCGAGCGCGCCTGGTCGGTGTCCTCGATGCGCAGGATGAAGTCGCCGCCGTGCTGCTTTGCGAACGCATAGTTCGCCAGCGCGACGTAGGCCGTCCCGACGTGCGGGTCGCCGGTAGGCGAAGGCGCGACGCGTGTCCGCACGCGCCGCGATGTGCTCGTGCCGTTCACGCTATCCGACGGCTTCGCGGCGTTTGCCGCACTCGCGCTCGACGAACGCGATGATCTCCGAGAGCGGCGCGCCCGGCGTGAAGATCTCGCGCACGCCGAGCCGCCTCAGTTCTGCGGCGTCGTCCTGCGGGATCGTCCCGCCGCCGAAGAAGACGATGTCCTCGGCGCCCTGCTCCTTGAGCTGCTCGACGACGAGCGGGAAGAGCGTCATGTGGGCGCCGGAGAGGATCGAGAGCCCGATCCCGTCGGCGTCCTCCTGGATCGCGGTCTGCACGATCTGCTCGGGCGTCTGGAAGAGGCCGGTGTAGATCACTTCCATCCCGGCGTCGCGCAGCGCGCGGGCGATCACCTTCGCGCCGCGGTCGTGTCCGTCGAGTCCCGCCTTCGCCACGATCACGCGCAGCGGGCGGGCGGGTGCGTTGGTCGTCGTCATCCTAGAACTGGGTCGTCTCCGTGTAGCGGCCGTACACGCTCACCATCGCATCGACGATCTCGCCCTCGGTGGCGACCGCCTTGACGCAATCGATCAGGTACGGCATGACGTTGGCTTCGCCGGCGCACGCGCGCTTGAGCGCGGCGAGCGAAGATTCTACCGCGGCGGCGTCGCGGCTCTCGCGCACGCCCTGCACGGCGCGCGCTTGACCGCGCTCGATCTCCACCCCGATCTTCAGCAGGTCGGGCGGCTGGACTTCGTCCGGCCGCTCGAACGCGTTGACACCGACGATCACGCGCTCGCCCGACTCGATCGAGCGCTGGTAGCGGTACGACGCGTCGGCGATCTCGCGCTGCGGGTAGCCGGCCTCGACCGCCTCGACCATCCCGCCGAACTCCGCGATGTGCGCGAAGTACTCCTCGACCTGCCGTTCCATCTCGTCGGTGAGCGCCTCGACGAAGTACGCGCCGCCGAGCGGGTCGACGACGTTGGTGACGTTCGTCTCGTACGCCAGCACCTGCTGCGTGCGCAGCGCGATCTCGACCGACTTCTCGGTCGGCAGCGCGAGGACTTCGTCCATCGAGTTCGTGTGCAGCGACTGCGTCCCGCCGAGCGCCGCCGCCATCGCCTCGTACGCGACGCGCACGATGTTGTTCTCCGGCTGCTGCGCGGTCGCGCTGCACCCGGCGGTCTGCGTGTGGAAGCGGAGCTGCCACGAGCGCGGGTCCTTGGCGCCGTACTTCTCGCGCATGTGGCGCGCGTAGATGCGCCGCGCCGCGCGGAACTTCGCGATCTCCTCGAAGAAGTCGATGTGCGAGTTGAAGAAGAACGAGAGCCGCGGCGCGAACTCGTCGACGTCCATCCCGCGCGCCATCGCGGCCTCGACGTACGCGAACCCGTCGGCGAGGGTGAACGCCAGCTCCTGCGCCGCGGTCGAGCCCGCCTCGCGGATGTGGTAGCCGCTGACCGAGATGGTGTTCCACTTGGGCATCTCGCGCGTGCAGAACTCCATCATGTCGACGATGATCCGCACGTGCGGGCGCGGCGGGAAGATCCACTCCTTCTGCGCGATGTATTCTTTGAGGATGTCGGCCTGCAGCGTCCCGCCGAGCTTCGCGCGCGGGATCCCCTTGTTCTCGGCCGTGACGATGTACTGCGCGAGCGCGATCGCCGCAGGGCCGTTGATCGTCATCGAGGTGGTGATCGCCCCGAGATCGATCCCGTCGAAGAGCGTCTCCATGTCGCGGACGCTGTCGATCGCGACGCCGCACTTCCCGACCTCGCCGAGCGCCTTCGGGCTGTCGGAGTCGTAGCCCATCAGGGTCGGCATGTCGAACGCGACCGAGAGCCCCATCTGGCCCTGCGAGAGCAGGAAGTGGTAGCGCTCGTTCGTCTGCTTGGCGTTGCCGAAGCCCGCGAACTGGCGCATCGTCCAGAGCCGCGAGCGGTACATCGTCGGGTGGATGCCGCGCGTGTACGGATACTCGCCCGGCACGCCGAGATCGCGGCTCAGATCGAGGTGCGCGACGTCTTCGGGGCCGTAGACGACCTTGAGCGGGACATCGGAGATCGTCCGGTCGACCGCGCCCGAGCCCTTCCCCGAGCGCAGCTTGGCAGCGGCCGCCTTCTTCTCATAGCGGCCGCGCAGATCGCGATATTCCGGCGTCTCGTCCGGCCCCAGGCCCGACGGCCGCTCGATCATCTTCGCCAACGAACAACTCCCCTGTGGACGACCCGCTCTGTTCGCCTTTTTCCCCCCAGCATCCTGAGGCCGTCAACATGGTGAGCGCCAGCGAACCACGGGCCACGATCTAGGCAAGCGCTTCGAGCAGGTCG
>DATHLL010000223.1:0-2351 GCA_035488195.1 Candidatus Elarobacter sp.
CATCCGCCGCAGCCGCGAGACCGCGTCGACGGGGACGCCTCCCTCGGTGATGCGCACGTCCGACTGCTGCTGGTTCTTCTGTCCGATCCCGAAGAAGCTCATCGTGTCTCCTAGAAGAGGCGGTTGAGGGATTCGCGCGCGGCGCGATCGCGCTCCGCGTACGCGCCGAGGTCCGCGATCAAGCCGTGCGTCCACTCCGCGATGTCGACGACCTGCGTTCGGTTCTTGATGCCGCGCAAGAAGCGGGTCACGCTCGCTTCGACGCTGCCGTACGGCGTCCGTGCGAGCATGTAGCGCAGGAGATCGTCGCGGCGCGGGACGTCGAGCGCGACCGCCTCGACCGGCCCGCGGCCGAGGAACCCGCCGCGGCGGACGGTCGCGATCGCCGGAAACGCCGCGGCGAGCCGTTCCGCCGCGCGCTCGAGAATCACCAGCGGCTCGGGGCCGCTCTCCGACTCCAGCCGCTCGAAGAGACGGCGGACGAGGGTCGCGGGCGGGGTCTTCGCCGGGTCGATCGGCTCGAGCGCGGCCGGCGGCTCGGGGAGGCTCTCGATCGCGCCGAACCGCTCGGTGAGGAACGCGCCGTTCGCGGCGAGTGCCGTCTCGGCGCTCTCGGAGAGGACGGCGAGCCGCTGCGCGGTCGCGCGCTCGAGAAGTTTCAACTGCTCGACCAGCATCTCGGCGGCCGTCGCGTCGCGGCGGGCCGGCGGGATCTCCTCGTAGGCGCGCAGCGTGTCGGGGAGATAGCGCCGCTCCGTCTCGCGGAGCGCGTAGGCGGCCTCGTCGCTACCGCCGGCGGCGAGCAGCCGATCCGCCTGCGCGAGCATCGTCTCGATCCGCGCGACCAAAGTCTGCGCCTCCTGCGGCAGCGCGTTCACGGGTCGTTTCTACCGCATGCACGACGCGATGTTGCGCCCGGAAATCCGGGCCGGCGAACGGGACGGGAGGATATGCCGTACCGGCAAGCAAGAAGAGCGGCCCCAAATACGTTACCGGGGAGCGTTGCAAAGGAGCGACTCATGTCCAACTATGGCGGTTCCGGCGGCTCGGGCGGCTCGGGCGGCTACGGCGATCCCAGCAAGCCCCAGCCGTTGTACGGCGTGTGGATCCACGGTCAGATCAAGAGCATCCTCGACCAGGCGAGACAGCGCACGAGCGAGATCAGCGCGGAACAGAAAGCCGACGTCGAAGCGGCGCTGCAGTCGCTCGAACACGCGTTGAGCAAAGTCCAGCGGCACGCGCAATAGCCGCGCCGTGAGCGTCGCGAGCGGTACGCCGCGTCCGAAACGGTACGTCGACCACGGCGACCGCGCGGCGTACCGCCCGGTCCACGTGGTGTGGGAGATCACGCTCGCGTGCGATCTCAAATGCGGGCATTGCGGCTCGCGCGCTGGCGGAAAGCGGAGCGGCGAGCTCTCGACCGAGGAGTGCCTGCGGATCGTCGGCGACCTCGCGGCGCTGGGAACGCGCGAGATCTCGCTGATCGGCGGCGAGGCGTACTTGCGCCGCGACTTCGCGGAGATCATCGCGGCGATCACCGCGGCCGGGATCGAGTGCACGCTGCAGAGCGGCGGCCGCAATCTCAGCGCGGCGCGTTTGCGCGCGGCGAAGGACGCGGGGCTGACCGCGCTCGGAATCTCGATCGACGGCTTGGCCGACTGGCACGACGAGCTGCGCGGCGTCCCCGGCTCGTTCGACGCCGCGATCGGCGCGCTGCACCGCGCGCGCGAACTCGGGCTCGCGACCGGGGTGAACACGACGATCTCGAAACGGTCGCTGGAACAGCTCGACGGGCTGCTCGACGCGCTGATCCCGACCGGCATCTCCGCGTGGGTGATGGGGATGACGGTTCCGATGGGCCGTGCCAGCGAACGCTGGTCCATGCTGATCGAGCCGTACCGCATGCGCGAGGCGATGCCGAAGTTCGCCGCGCTGCGCAGGCGCGCGGTGCGACACGGCATCGAGGTGCAGCTCGCCAACAACGTCGGCTACTTCGGGCCGTTCGAGCGCGAGCTGCGCGGCGACGGCAGCGGCGACATCTTCTTCCAGGGCTGCGCGGCGGGCGTCAACTCGATGGGGATCGAGGCGGACGGCACGATCAAGGGCTGCCCGTCCCTGCCGACGACCGTCTACGGCGGCGGCACGACGCGCGAGCTGGATCTGACCGAGATCTGGTACGGCACGCCGGAGCTCGCGTTCACCCGCGACGGCGCCGCGCGGGCCGGCCTGTGGGGATTCTGCGGAAGCTGCTACTACGCCGACGCGTGCAAGGCCGGCTGCACGTGGATGGCCGACGCGATCCTGCAGCGCGCCGGGAACAACCCGTACTGCCACCACCGCGCGGAGTCCCT
>DATHLL010000224.1:0-12426 GCA_035488195.1 Candidatus Elarobacter sp.
GCGTCCGCTCAACGGCTTGAAGGTTACACCGTTCTACGGCTGCCATATCATCCGGCCCGAGAACGTCAACGGGTGGGAGTCTGCGCGTAACCCGCACTCGCTCGAAGACGTGATCGAGGCGCTCGGCGGTGAGGCCGTCGACTACGCCGGGAAGACCCGCTGCTGCGGCTTCCACATCCAGCTCGAGAAGGATGGCGTCGCGGCCAACATGGTCGGCCAGAACATGCGCATGGCGAAGGATCAGGGCGCCGAAGCGGTCCTCACGCCGTGCCCGCTCTGCCACCTCGCCCTCGACGGCTACCAGGCCGACAGTGCCGCGCGCTGGGGCCGCACGGACCTGCCGGTGTTCCACCTGCCGCAGCTCGTGGCGCTGGCGCTCGGCGTCGACCCGTCCACGCTCGGGATGAACAAGCACATCATCACGCCGGGGCTGGTGTTGCAGTCGCACAACCTCGCGCCCGCGCACGTCGCGTAGCTCGGGCGAGACGAACGGATCACCAGGGGCGCTTCTCGCGGAGCGCCCCTGGCGCCGATCCGGCTAGGCGTGGACGCGCTTCGCCGCGCCGTTCATCTGCTGCAGCCGATAGCCCAGCGCCAGCTCCAGCACGCCGAACAGGAACGCGTAGCCGGCGAACAGCCAGACGACGCCGACCGCGCCGGCCAGCGGATTGCGGACGACCAGCACGCCGAATGCGATCGACACGATCCCGGCCAGGATGTACAACCACTCGTTGTCGATGACGTCGCGGAGCTGGATCCCCGCGACGATCTCCAAGATCCCGGTGAACATCGACCAGAGCCCGACGGCGTAGACGAACGCGACGCCGCTCAGCGCGGGCTGCGTGAAGACGTAGAACGCGACCACGAGCCCGAGGAGTCCTTCGATCAGGAGCGCCCACCAGCGCGTCCCGGCGAACGGGCTCAACGCTCCCGCGAGCGCGAAGATGCCGTCGACGAACGCATAGATCCCGAACAGCAGGACCAGCGCAGCGAGCGAGATCTGCGGCCACAGGATCGCTGCGACCGCGAAGAGGATCGCGGCGATCCCGCGCACGAGCAGGATCCACCAGCGGTTTGTTATTGCTTCGAGCATGACGACGGCCCGCGCTAGACGTTCGCGGAAATCTTGCCGCCGGCCGCGCTGCGGCGAGCGGCGATGCTGGCGCTCAGCTTCTTGACGGCGTCGTGCACCTTGCCGAGAGCCGCCTGGCCCGCCTGTTTGGCCTTGTCGTGTTGTTCGCTCGCCGCCGTCCGCGCGTGCTCGGCGGCCTCGTGGAGCGCGTCCGCGGCGTCCGAGATGTCTTTGCGGGCGTCCGCACGATCCTGCGCCGCGAGCTCGCGGATCGTCGCGCTGAGCTCGCGTGCTCGCGTGCCGAGCGCCGCGAACTCGCCGCGCATCGTTTCCCGGCTCTTCGCCCGCGCGGCGTCGATCTTTTCGTGCAGTTCTTGGACCTGCTCGCGCGCTTTGGCGAGCCGGTCTTCCATCGCGGTGCTCACGTGGGTCTCCTCGTTGAAAACAGGTGTTCGATGAGCCCAGTATCGCCGTTTCTCGGACGCGGTTCCATGCAGCGGCACTAGATGGAACACGCCGTGCACCGCTCCTACGATGAGCTTGCGCACTCACGAAGGGAAACCAGCATGGACAACTACATCGCCGCCGTTTTCGACTCCGACCAGAAAGCGTTCGACGCCCTCCACGAGCTGTGGCGGCTGAACGATCTCGGGGACATCACCGTCCATGGGACCGCCGTCATCCACCGCGACAAGTACGGCTACGTCGACGTCGCGACGAAGGACACGGATCCCGGCCTGCGCACGGCGGCGGGCGTCGCGATCGGTGCGCTGCTCGGCGCGCTCGCGGGTCCGATCGGTTCGGCGGCCGGCGCGACGGTCGCGGCGGGGACCGCGGCCGGGATGGGAGCGTTCGCCGGCGGCGTCGCGGGCGCGACCGCCGACATGTTCAAGGCCGACGAGCACGAAGAGGCCGCGCACGAGGCGAGCTTCACGATGGCGCCGGGGCAGTCGGCCGTGCTGGCCGAGGTCTCGGAGGACTGGGTGACGCCGGTCGACACCGCGATGGGACGGATGGGCGGGATCGTGTTCCGGCGCTCGCGGGACGCGGTCGGCGACACCGGCTTCTGGGGCGACTACCCGTTGTATCCCTACGACTATCGCCCCGTCTTCCAGAACGCATAACCCGCGCGTTCGGAACCGGCAGCCGAGCGGACGCCGGGCGCGGCGGGCGTGTGAACGCCGCTGCGTCCCGGCGTTCACATTCGCTTCTCACCGCCGGACTAGAACGTCGGTATGCAAACGGGAATCAGCGTCCCCGAGCCGCGTTCGCCCTTCGGAACGGCCGACGACGGGTGGCGGCGCGAGGAACTGGGACGGTTTCTCCGCGACTGCCGCGGCCGGCTGACGCCGCACGACGTCGGACTTCCCTCGCACGGATTCCGCCGCGTGCGCGGGTTGCGGCGGGAAGAGGTAGCCGAGCTCGCCGAGGTCTCGGTCACCTGGTATACCTGTTTCGAGCTCGGTACCGCCCACCGCGTCTCGCTGCAGTTCGTCGACCGCGTCGCGGACGTGCTCCGGCTGGACGCAACGGAGAAGACGTATCTCTTCGCGCTTCTCGGTGCCCCGCTCGAGCCCGCGCCGGCCGAGCGCCGCGAGTCGCTCGAGGCGATCGTTCGCGGCGAGGAGACGAGCGCGATCGCCGGCGTCGACGGCGGGCTGGGGATGCTGTTCCAAAACGACACGTGGCGGAGGCTATTCGTGAACGGCGCGACCGGCGGGGCCGTGATGCACGAAAATCTTCTCGATTGCATCTTCGCCGATCCCGGTCTGCACGAAGGCGCCGGCGACTGGGCGGTTCTCGGCGGCTTCGCCTGCGGCGCGCTGCGGATGCAGCGCGCGCGCGGGCACGCAGGAGCGGCGGCGGCGTTCGCCCGGTATGCCGCGAATCCCGCGTTTTCGGCGCAGTGGGACCGGCGGACGCTCTACGACCCTCAAGACGCCGACGTGCGGTTCACGATCGCGCATCCCGCGATCGGGGTCGTGGCGCTCCGTCTGCTCGGCGTCGGGCTGTTCCACACGGCGAACATGCTGTTCGTCGTGATCGGTGACGGCGAGGCCGCGGCGCGCCGGATTCGCTCGCTCCACGAGCCGCGGCCCGGCGCTCACCGCAACGCGATGCGGAGCGGGCTGGTCGTCGCGCCGCCGGTGGTCCTGCGCGCGGCGGCGTCGCCGTTCGGCTAGGTGCGGCTCTTGTTGCGCCGCTCTTCGATGAAGCTGCCCCAGTAGATCAGGGCCATGAGCGCGAGGCTCATGATCACGAGCAGGACGGGGATCAGGTAGTACGAGGGCATGGGTCCGCTTTCGCGCCGGGGAACCCGTCTTCCCCACTCGCAGGAAGGCCGTCATGCCGCACGCGTTCGATACTGCCGACACGCTGATCTACAGCGACGATCCGGAAGCGCTCTCCGCGACCGCGCGCCCGCTCCCCGTCCGCGTCACGACGCCGATGGACGCGATCATCTACGAGGCGCAGGTCGGGCCCGGGCGCAAGCGCGTGTTCTACTACCACCAGAACTTCGATCCGGACCCGCGCAGCATCGGGGTGCGGCTCACGAATCTCGGCACCGGCGAGCTCGCGCTGCGCACGCTCGCCTACGTGGAGCGTCCGGTCGCCGGCGACGTGGTCGGCGTCGGCCACCGCAGCATCGTCGGCTTCCTGCAGGCGCTGATCGCCGGGCACTGGACGCCGCTCACGCTCCAGCCGCGCGGCAGCGCCGGCGACGACGCCGTCGTCGCGGTCGCGCAAGCGCGCCAGGGAGAGCTCGCCAGCGCGTTCGTCGAGATCGATCTCCCCGCCGGAGCGCTGCTCAAGGTGCAAGTGATCACGGCGGCCGCGCACGGCTCGATGAGCGCGATCGGGAAGAACGGCCCCGGCCCCGGGCAGGGCGACGGGATCGGCCGCAGCGGCGTCTTCGACCTGACGCGCGGCAACACGGTGGAAGGCGATTTCGCGGTGCTGAACTGGGACGCCGGGGACGGCACGCCGCTCGAGATCACCGTGCCCGACGGCACCTTCCCGAACCGGCAGATTCCGTTCGTGAACCCCGGGCGCGCTCCGGCGCAAGCGGTGTACGGCGTCCTGACGCGCCGCACCGTGACGGTCTCGAACGGCGGCGACGCGCCGGCGGAGGTCGCGGTGTACGCGCAAGCCGCCGGCGGCCGCTCGCCGGGGACGTTCATGGTGAACGACACGATCGTCGAGCTCGGCACGATGGAGAGTCCCGATCGTCCGCCGCGGCCGGGCTACGAGATGCACCGCTTCACCGTCCCCGCCGGCGATCCCGGAACGATCGCGATCGATCTGCTCGGGACGGTCGATCCCTCCGGCTCCGACCCGCTGAAGATCGTGCTCGCCGAACCCGGCGCGCTCCCGGCGCCCGCACTGCCGCGGCAGGTCGTCTTCGCCCCGGGACAACGCTGGCGCGCGTAGACGGCCGGACGCTTTTCGCGCCGATCCCGCGGGTAAACGGGGCGAATCATGGACGTCGAGATCACCCTCCGCGTGAACGGAGCGGCGCACCGCCTTTCCGTCGACACGCGCACCTCGCTGCTCGACGCGCTGCGCGAGCGGCTCGGGATCACCGGGCCGAAGAAAGGCTGCGACCACGGTCAGTGCGGCGCGTGCACGGTCCTGATCGACGGGCGCCGTGCGAACAGTTGCTTGGCGCTCGCCGTCGCGCACGCCGACACGGAGCTGACGACGATCGAAGGACTCGCGAGCGAGGGCGGGCTGCACGCCATGCAGGCGGCGTTCGTCGAGCACGACGGCTTCCAGTGCGGCTACTGCACGCCGGGGCAGATCTGCTCGGCCGTCGCGATGCTGCGCGAAGTGGACGAGGGCTGGCCGAGCTACGTCACCGCCGATCTCGCCGCGCCCGCGATCGCGCTCGACGACGAGGAGATCCGCGAGCGGATGAGCGGGAACCTCTGCCGCTGCGCCGCGTACGCGAACATCGTCCCCGCGATCGCCGGCGTCGCGCACCGGCACGCGGAGGGATCGCGCGCATGACGCCGTTCCGGTACGAGCGCGCGAGCGACGCGCGCTCCGCGGTCGCGACGCTGACCGCCGCGCCCGCCGGCGCCTATCTCGGCGGCGGCACGAACTTGGTCGATCTGATGAAGCTCGGCGTCGCGACCCCGGAGCTGCTCGTCGACGTCGCGCGGCTGCCGTACGACTCCGTCGACGTGCTCGCCGACGGCACGGTGCGGATCGGCGCGTCGGTGAAGAACAGCGTGCTCGCCGCGGACCGCACGATCCGTACGCGCTATCCGGTGCTCTCGCAAGCACTGCTCTCCGCGGCGTCCGGTCAGCTTCGCAACCTCGCGACGACGGGCGGCAACCTGCTGCAGCGGACGCGCTGCCCGTACTTCCAAGACGTCACCAAGCCGTGCAACAAGCGCCGGCCCGGAAGCGGCTGCCCGGCGCGCGAGGGCTATCACCGCAACCTCGCGATCCTCGGCGCGTCGGAGGCGTGCATCGCGACGCATCCCTCCGACATGGCGGTCGCGATGGCCGCGCTCGACGCGCTCGTGCGCGTGCAGGGCCCGGCGGGCGAGCGCGTGATCCCGCTGACGGAGTTCCACCGGCTGCCCGGCGGGGAGCCGCAGCGCGACACCGTGCTCGAGCACGGCGAGCTGATCACCGCGGTCGATCTTCCGCCGCTGACGTTCGCGGCACGCTCGCGCTACCGCAAGGTGCGCGACCGCGCGTCGTACGCCTTCGCGCTGGTCTCGGTCGCGGCGGCGCTCGACGTCGACGGCGGCCGGGTGCGCGACGTGCGGATCGCGCTCGGCGGCGTCGCGCACAAGCCGTGGCGCGCGACGCAGGCCGAGAACGCGCTGCGCGGCGCCGCCGCCGACGAGCAGACGTTCCGCCGCGCGATCGACGCCGAGCTCGCCGAGGCGCGCCCGCTGCGCGACAACGCGTTCAAGGTCCCGCTCGCGCGCAACGTCGTCGTGCGGACGCTGCTCGAGCTCGCGGAGGGCGCGCGATGATCGCAACGCGCGCGATCGGCGCGCCGCTCGATCGGATCGACGGACCGCTGAAGGTCACCGGCGCGGCGAAGTACGCGTTCGAGTATCCCGCCGAGAACGCCGCCTATCTGCATCTCGTGCAGAGCACGATCGCGAAGGGCCGGATCGCCTCGGTCGACGCCGGCGCCGCGCGCCTGCTCCCCGGCGTGATCGCCGTGCTCACCCACGAGAACGCGCCGCGCATCGAGATCTCCGACGAGGACGCGACGCTGCGCGTGATGCAGAGCGACGCGATTGCCTACGTCGGCGAGATCGTCGCCGCCGTCGTCGCGGAGACCTCGGAGATCGCGCGACACGCCGCCGGGCTCGTCGCGGTCACGTACGAGGAGCACGCGCACGACGTCGAGCTGCGCGCGGACCGTCCGGATCTGTACGCGCCGGAGAAGGTCAACGCCGGCTTCGCGACCGACACGCGCGAAGGCGACGTCGGCGCGGCGTTCGCGGCCGCCGCGGTGCGGCACGACGCGACCTACACGACGCCGCACTACCACAACAACCCGCTCGAGCCGCACGCGACCGTCGCGCTCTGGAACGACGACGGGCTCACGCTCTACGACGCGAACCAGGGGCCGCACGGGATCGTCGACGACGTCGCGAAGGCGTTCGGCCTCCCGCCCGAGCGCGTGCGGATCATCTCGCCGTACGTCGGCGGCGGTTTCGGCTCGAAGGCGTTCACGCATCCGCCGGTCATCGTCGCGGCGATGGCGGCGAAGGTCGCGCAGCGCCCGGTCAAGCTCGCGATCACGCGGCACCAGATGTTCTCGCTGGTCGGCTACCGGACGCCGACGATCCAGCGCATCCGCCTCGCCGCCGGAGCGGACGGCCGCCTCACCGCGATCGCGCACGAGGTCGTCGAGCAGACCTCGAAACTCGAGGAGTACGCCGAGCAGACCGCCGTCGCGACGCGCCAGATGTACGCGGCGCCGAACCGGCTGACGACGCACCGGCTGGCGAAGCTCGACGTCCCGACGCCCTCGATCTTTCGCGCGCCCGGCGAGACGCCCGGGATGTACGCGCTCGAGTGCGCGATGGACGAGATGGCGATCGCGTGCGGTCTCGACCCGGTCGAGTTCCGCATCCGCAACGAGCCGGAGACCGACCCCGACACGAAGCACCCGTTCAGCAGCCGCAACCTGGTCGCGTGCCTGCGCGAGGGCGCGCGCCGCTTCGGCTGGGACGGCCGCGACCCGGCGCCGCGCGCGCGCCGCGAGGGGAACTGGTACGTCGGCACCGGCGTCGCGGCGTCGACGTATCCGACGCGCCGCCGGCCGTCGAACGCGACGATCCGCGTCGACCGCGAGGGACGCTACGACGTGCTGATCGACGCCTCGGACATCGGCACCGGGACGTGGACCGCGCTTACGCAGATCGCCGCCGACGCGCTCGAGGTGCCGGTCGAACGGGTGAAGCTCGCGATCGGCGACTCCGCGCTGCCGAAGGCGCCGAACGCCGGCGGCTCGATGGGGATCGTCTCGTGGGGGTCGGCGATCGTCGACGCCGCGCGCAAGCTCCGCGCGCGGCTGCACGACGACTTCGGCGGCGTCGTCCCGGCCGACGGCCTCGAAGCGAACGGCGAGACGGACAAGAACCCGGAGTCCGAACGGTTCGCGATGCACGCGTACGGCGCGCAGTTCGCCGAGGTGCGCGTCGACGCCGACACCGGCGAGGTCCGCGTCCCGCGCCTGCTCGGCGTCTTCGCGGTCGGCCGCATCATGAACGCGAAGACCGGGCGCTCGCAGCTCATCGGCGGGATGACGATGGGGCTCTCGATGGCGCTGCACGAGGAGACGGTCCTCGACCCGCGCTTCGGCCACTACGTGAACCACGACCTCGCCGAGTACCACATCGCCACGAACGCCGACACCAAGAAGGTCGACGCGGTCTGGATCGACGAGGACGATCCGCACGTGAACCCGATGGGCGCGAAGGGGATCGGGGAGATCGGGATGACCGGAACGGCCGCCGCGATCGCGAACGCGGTCCATCACGCGACCGGGATCCGCGTCCGCGATCTCCCGATCACGCTCGACAAGCTGCTGCTGCGCAGCCCGTGAGCGCGCCCGGTGAGCGCGGCGAAGAGCGGCCGCCGCCGCGCCGGCGGCTGTTCGTCGCCGCCGAGCTCGACGAGCCGGCTCGCGCGGCGTGCGCGGACGTCGCGGAGCGTCTGCGCGCGAAAGGCTTCGCGGCGAAGTGGGTGCCGCCCGAGAACTACCATCTCACCGTCGCGTTCGTCGGCGGCGTCGAGGAGGCGCGCGTCGACGACGTGCGCGCCGCGGTTCGCGACGCCGCCGCGCGCGCGTCATCACTCGACGTGCCGCTGGACGCGGTCGGCGCGTTCCCGAACGAACGTCGCGCGCGGATCGCTTGGGTCGGGTCGAGCACCCCGCAGCCGGCGTTCGCGACGCTCTGCGGCGCCGTCCGTGCCGCGCTGAGCGTCCTCGGCTTCACGTTCGACCGCCACACCGACGCGCACGTCACCCTCGCCCGCGCCGAAGGCCGCTCCGCGCTTCCGAACGTTCCCGCGCCGAGCATCGCTCCGTTCCGCATCGCCTCGCTGACGCTCTACCGCTCCTTCACCGAACCGTCAGGCGCGCGCTACGAACCGCTGGCGCACTTCCCACTCGGCACGAGCTGACGCGCGGCGAGGCGCGCCGCCCGGCGCTACGTGCCTGCGGGCTGCGCGACCCAGCTCTTGAAGTACGCTACGTCCTCGACGCCGCTGACCGTCTCGGCGACGCGCAGCGGCGCGTACGCGTCGATCGCGACGGCGAGCTCGTCGGTCGACGGCTTCCCGAGCGACGCTTCGACCGCACCCGGCTGCGGGCCGTGCGGCGCGCCGGCGGCGTGGAGCGTCACCGAGCGCTCCTCGATCCCGCGGCGCGACATGAAGTTCCCCGACGCATAGTAGATGATCTCGTCGCAGTCGACCGAGGAGTGGTTGTACGGCGCCGGCACCGCGAGCGGGTGGTAGTCGAACATCCGCGGCGCGAACAGGATGAACGCCGCACCCGGCGCGTCCCAGATCTGGTGCGTCGAGGGCGGCTGGTGCAGCTTCCCGGTGACCGGTGCGTACTCGTCGGCGCTGAACGCCCACGGATAGCAGTACCCGTCCCAGCCGACGACGTCGAAGGGATGGTTCGCGACGACGTACTTCGCGTGGCGCCCCTTCGCGGTGATCCGCACGTCGAACTCGCCGACCTCGTCGACCGGATCCTGCAGCACCGGCCCGCGGAAGTCGCGCTCGTAGTACGGCGCGTGCTCGGCGAGCTGGCCGAACTCGTTGCGGAACTTGCGCGGGATCGTGATCTGCCCCGACGACTCGGCGACGAACAGCGCGGTCGGCGTGCGCGGCTGCAGCCGGTACGTCGTCCCCATCGGGATGTAGAGGTAGTCGTGCGTGCGGTACTCGAGCGTGCCGAACGAGGTCTCGAGCACGCCGTGGCCGTTCTGCACGAACAGCATCTCGTCGCCGCTCGCGTTGCGGAAGAAATACATCATCGGCTCGGTGACGACCGCGGTCGAGAGGACGATGTCGTCGTTCCCGACCAGCGGGACGCGCGCTTCGACGGCGTCGCCGCGGCGATCGATCCGGCCGGTGAACCAGTGCCGGTTGCGCACCGGGTCGTTGGGCAGGAAGCGCACCATCGGGCGCTCCCACGGCTGCACGTCGAGCGTCGCGGTCGGCGGGCGCAGGTGGTACGCGAGCGAGTAGACGCTCTCGAACCCCTTCGTCGACATCAGCTCCTCGGCGTACAGCGCGCCGCCCGGGGCGCGGAACTGCGTGTGCCGCTTCTCCGGCAAGCGGCCTCGGCGGACGTAGAATGCCACGCGGAAAGGTTCCGCGGGCGGACACGCGCACCTCGCTCGGCGAACGAGCGCGCGTGGAGGTCCCGCACGACGACGCCACCGAGCTGCTGCTCGCGCTCGGCCGCGGTCTGCACCAGGCGGGCGCGACGACCGACTCGCTCGAGCAGACCCTGCGCGACGTCGCCGGCGCGTGCGGGATCGCCGTGCAGATCAACGCGCTCCCGACCAGCCTGATGCTCGCGGTCGGCTCGGGGTTTGGGCAGCAGCTCGTCATCCTGCGGCTGCAGCCCGGGAAGCTGCACCTGCGCAAGCTCGCGCAGCTCGAGCACGTCGTCGCGCGCGTGCGCCGCGGCGAGAGCGCGGGCGCCGCGCTCGCCGACGTCGTCGCGATCGACACGGCGACGCGGCCCGACCCGCCGGCGGTGACGATCGCGGGCTACGTGCTGCTCGCGGTCGGGACGGCGCTGCTGCTCGGCGGCGCGGGGCCGGAGGCGTTCGTCTCCGGACTCGCCGGCGTCGCGATCGGCGCGCTCGCGGCGGCCGGTCAGCGCTGGCTGCGGATCGACCGGATCTTCGAGGTCTCGGCGGCGTTCCTCGCGACGCTGATCGTCGCGCTGTGGGAGCGCTTCGCCGGACCGGTCGCGCTCTACGTCGTGCTGATCGCGGGGATCGTGCAGTTGCTGCCCGGGTACTCGCTCACGACGGCGCTCAACGAGCTCGCGAACCGCAACCTCGTCTCCGGGACGGCGCGGCTCGGCGGCGTCTTCGTGACGCTGCTCTCGCTCGGATGCGGCTTCGCGCTCGGCGCCGGGCTCACGGGCAACTCGGTGTTCAACGGGCCGACGGTCGGCGCCGGGCACGTGACGCTGCTCTCGCTCGGCGCCGCGGCGGTGCTGATGGCGCTCGGGATCGCGCTGCTGCTGCACGCGCGGTACCACGACGTCGGCTGGATCGTCGCGGCGTGCGCGGCGACGATCGCGCTCGGCCACTGGCTCCCCGCGCTCGGGATCACGCAGGCGGCCCCGTTCGCGACCGCGTTCGCGATCGGGATCGCGACGACGATCGCGGCGCGGCTGATCCGCGTCCCGCAGAGCGTCGTCCTCGTGCCGGCGCTGCTGGTCCTCGTACCGGGCTCGCTCTCGTACGAGAGCCTGCTCTACGTCTTCCAGGCCGACACGACCGACGCGGTCTCGCTCGCGGTACGCGCGCTGCTCACCGCGATCCTGATCGTCGCCGGCTTCCTGGTCTCGCAGCTCTTCGCGCCGCCCGTGCGGCGCGGCTCGCCGGCATAGCGCCGCCCCGGCGGCGCTTGGCGAGCGACCGGCCGGGTACCAATACGCCATGCCGTATCTGCGTCTGTCCTCGCTCCCGCTCGACGAGGAGACGAAGCGTCATCTCGCCGACGAGCTCACCGCGACCGTCCTCGACATCCTGCCGGACGAGAAGCCGGAGTGGACCAGCGTCCACTTCACGCCGTTCCAGCCCGGCGAGTTCGCGATCGCGGGACGGCTCGTCGCCGACGGCGCGATCGCCGACACGCATCTGGAGATCAGCGCGCCGGTCGTCGACGAGAAGAGCTGGTTCGCGCTGCGCAACCGCCTGACCGACGTGCTCATCGAAGCGCTCGCGATCCCCGAGAGCGAGCGCTGGCACGTCAACGTGAAGCTGAACCGCTACGACGCGCACTCGTTCGCCGTCGCCGGCAACGCTTCGGACGAGCTCGAGCAGCTCGCCGCCGACGCCGGCGAGACCGGCGGCGGCGGATCCGGCGGCTGGCTCCGGCCCGCGGTCCTCGCGGGATTCGCCGTCGGCGTGATCGCCGGCTACCGCTGGATCTCCGGGCGCATTCGCACCGACGCGATCGTCGACGCCGCACCGCCGCTCGCCACGCCGGCGAGCGCGTCCGGCGATCCCGCCTCGGCGGCCGCGCAGAGCGCCGCGACGCTCGCCGTGAACGCGACGGGCACCTCGGCGACGAGCGACGCCGGCCCGCAGCCGTACTGAGGCGGCGCGCGCCGCACGCCCGGGAAACGCGAAGAGCCCGCTCGATCATCGCTGATCGGCGGGCTCTTCGGTACGGATTATCTGGCGGCGTCCTACTCTCGAGGGACCCTGCGGTCCGACTACCATCGGCGCTGGCGGGCTTAACTGCCGTGTTCGGGATGGGAACGGGTGGAACCCCGCCGCCATGACCGCCAGAAACTTGATCCGCTCCGCGGTGCCGAGCCGGAGCTCGAGGCTAACCGCGGGCGAAAGCTGCACAGAGAAGAACTTCCATGGGCCAAACGCAATTGCGTTCTTGTTAGTTGGCGTACTTATTAAGTGTCCGGGCGATTAGTACCGGTCAGCTCCAGCGGTTGCCCGCCTTCTACCTCCGGCCTATCAACGTGGTAGTCTCCCACGACCCTTCACCCTTGCGGGATTGAGATCTCATCTTGAAGTCAGTTTCACGCTTATATGCTTTCAGCGTTTATCTGATCCGAACGTAGCTACCCGGCTATGCTCCTGGCG
>DATHLL010000225.1:0-2959 GCA_035488195.1 Candidatus Elarobacter sp.
AGCGAGATCGGGTTGAAGAAGTTGGCGCCCTGCGTGAAGAACGGCCGGTACTCGTTGAGCGCGCGGCGGAACTCCTGCGGCGCGATCGTCTGCTGGTCGACCTCGACGTTCGAGTAGTCCGGCGCGATCGCGGCCACGAACGCGGTCGTTCCGGTGATCGGCACGACGACGTCGGCGCCGAGATGCCGCGCGCCGGTGTCGACGAAGTTGCCGTCGGCCTGCTGGAACCGGCGCCGGTCCTCGCCGGCGCTGCCGAGCGCGTACACCTCGGCGCGCGGCGGGCGGCGCGCCGGTCCGCCCGCGATGCGCAGCCCGGTGAGCCGCGGCCAGAACCGCGCGTCGCCGGCCTGCGGGAAGCCGTTGACGCCGCCGCCGCCGTCGTTCATCGTCGCGTCGTACGCCCACGACTCGTTCAGGTTCAGCGCGGCGATGCGGCGGATGAAGTCGAACCGCCAGTTCTGCACCGAGCCGCTCGGTCGCCGCAGCACCTTCAGCGGGATCACCATCATCGCGCTCCAGCCGTCCGCGCGCTGCTGCGCGACGGCGGTCCACGGCGGCGCGAAGCGCGCCGACTCGGTCGACTGCTGGTAGCGCGTCCCGCGCGGCGTCGTCATGAAGAAGTAGACCTGACCGCCGTTCCCGCTCGGGTCGATCCCGATCCCGGCGAAGTCGTCCTGGCCGAAGCCGATGTCGTTCGCGGTCTGCGTGGCGGTGATCGCGGCGCCGGGCTGTTCGAGCTTCATCCCGACGTACAGGTTCGCGTCGTCGTACAGCAGCATGAACGTGGCGTTGAACGCGCTCGGGCGCTGCGTGGTGACGGTCTGCAGGCCGGTCGCGACGACCGCCTTGTCCCAGGCCGGATCGGTCAGCGCCGGGTCGAGCGCGGGCGGTTTCTCGGTTCGGACGGCGGGGTAGCTGCCGGCCGGTCCGGTCACGGCCCGGGCCGGCAGGCCCGTCACGGCGAGGGAAGCGCAAAGTCCGGCTGCCAGGGCCGCCAACCGCAGTCGCATACCCCTTCTACATCGGCAACTCCGTATTGTTTCGGAGTCCGTCAGGCCGGCGGATCCGCGCTGAAGTAGCGGTCGAGCATGAAGTCGGCGGGGCCGCCGCGCGCGATCCGGTCCGCGACCCGCAACACGCCGGCCGAACCGGTCGCGTAGTCGCAGGAGATGCGGCCCGAATAGTCGCCCGGGAAGGCCGTCCCGGTTTCCCGGTCGACCCGGTACGTCAGGATCCCGTCGAACGCGCGCTCCGCCGCGTCGCGGTAGCGCGGTTCGCCCGTGAACGCGTACGCGTCGAGATGGAAGCTCGCGATCCCGGCGAGCCCGTTCGCGAGGCCCGGCGTCACCGACCAGGCACGGTCGGTGTCGACGAAGATCCGGTCGAGCCACGGCGCGAGCTCGTGCGCGCCGCCGAGGTGCACGACGCGCAGCAGGGCCGCGCCGATCCCGGCCGATCCGTACGCCCAGTACGGCAGCAGCACGCCGGGGAATCCCGCGCGATACGGCCAGGAGATGCCCAGGCCGTTCTCGATCGGCACGCCGTGCGCGAGCTCGAACCGCATCGCCTCGCGCGCCGCCTCCGCGTAGCGCGCATCGTCCGCGGCTCGGGCGAGATACGTGAAGAACAGCGCCACGCCGCTCGCGCCGTGGAACAGCCCGTAATGGACGTCGCCGCCGGTCGCCCAATGGATGCCGCGCTCGTCGCGGTTCGCGTCGCGCAGCAGCTCGTCGCCGCACCGCCGGGCTTCGTCGAGATAGCGCGCTTCGCCGAGCGCGAGCGCGAAGGCGAGGTTCGCGAGCGCCCAGCCCGCCTTGCCGTAGGCGAGCCCGGGCGCGCGGTCGCGCAGCGGATGGCCCTCGCCGGCCGCGAGCACGCGCCGCGCATCGTCTTCGCAGCCGAGCTCGAGCAGCGACCACGCGATCCCGGCCGCGCCGAGCATGAGGCCCGGCGGATACCGCTGCGGCGTCACCGGCGAGCGCAGCAGCCGGCGGAGGTGCTCGTCGGGCGGCGCGAATCCCGACCGGTGCAGCGCGCACAGCACGCCGGCCGCGCCGTGCGCGACGCTGAGCGGGTTGGTGTCGAAGACGCGGAAGTCGGCCGGATAGAGCCGGTCTTCGCGCTGCGGGTCGGCGCTCGCGATGATGTACGCCGCGATGCGCTCGCGCAGCCGCGCATCGCGCGGCGGCGGCGGTTGCGCAGGCGGCGTCCCGGGATCGAGTGCGGGACGGTCGAGCGACCGCAGCGCGGTTCGGATCGCGTCGGGTCCCGGGCGGCGCTCGCGCTCCGGATGCAGCAGCGTTCGCACCATCTCGGCGATCTCGTGCGGAAGCTGCGAGGCGGCACAGAGCCGCGCGACGATCTCCCCGGCGCGTTCCGGCGCCAGCGCGAAGAACGGCGTGACCGGCATCAGGAACGAGCACAGCAGCGCGCCGTAGGCGTACCAGTCGTCCGCGACGTCGGCGGCCGCGGCCGGCCCGGTCCCCGGCGCATCGAAGCCCGGCGTGGTCAGGTTCGCGGGCCGGTCGACGCCGATCTCGCAGGCGCCCTCGAAGTCGATCAGCGCGACGCGTCCGACGTCGTCGCGCCACAGCACGTTCGACGGCGACAGGTCGCCGAACACGACGTTCGCCGCGTGCACCGCCTCGAGCGCGTCCAGCAGCGAGGTGAAGACGCGCCGCACGAGATCGAGGAACGCCGCGACGTCGTCCGGCGCGGGGCGCGTGCGCAGCATCACCGAGCGCGACGCGCCGAGCGCGGCGAGCGAGACGCCGCCGACGTGCTCCTGCGCGACGAACGTGTGCTCCCACTCGGTGAACAGCTCGACGGGCCGCGCCGTATAGCCGGAGTCCGCGAGCAGACGCAAGAGACGGTGCTCCTTGCGCAGCAGCGTCGGCGCGTCGTCCTCGCGGTTCAGCCAGTTCGTGAACGGACGCGCCTCTTTCACGACGACCGTCGA
>DATHLL010000226.1:0-32362 GCA_035488195.1 Candidatus Elarobacter sp.
CCGCGCCCCGTCCACGTCGTGGTCGGTCTCGACTGGACGGCGAACGCGCAGCAGCGCCGTTGGATGGAACGCGCGTGCGCGTGGGCGCAATGGCCGGTGATCCTGCGCCCGCGCACGACGTCGACCGGCGGCTACGATCGCTCCGAGGTCGCGCGGTATCTGCGCTCGGGGCTGCGCCGCGCGGCGGCGCTGCTCGCCGCCGGCCGCGTCGTCGCGATGTTCCCGGAAGGCTATCCGGTCGTCGATCCGACCGCGGCCGCCGAGACGCCGCGCGACCGCGACGCCGATGGCATGCTGCCGTTCGCCTCCGGCTTTCGCACGCTCGCCAAGCTGGCGCCGCGCATCACGATCGTCCCGGTCGGCTTCGCCTACGAGCACGACGTCGCGAAATGGCAAATCACCGCCCGCTTCGGCGCACCACTGCCCTCCGACGCGGACGTCGTCACCGTCGAACGCGCGGTCCGCGTGCTCTCACGCCCGCGCTAGGGCGGCGGTCAGTCGTGGGCGGCGGGGGTGGCGAGCGCCGCTTTGCGGGTCGCCTTGCGGAGCGCGTCGGTAACCTCGGTCGGGCCGTACCGCTTCGAGAGGACGCAGTTGGCGCCGGCGAAGCGCAGCCGGTCGGCGCGCGGGCCTTCACCGTCGGTGTAGGCGCAGATGAAGGCGCGCGGCAGGGCGGCGCGCATCGCGCTGACCGCGTCGGCGGGATCGACGTCGAGGAAGTCGGTGTCGACGAACAGCGCCTCGGGGTGGGTGGCCCGGATGTCGTCGACGTCGAGGGTCTGGGCAACGCGGACGACCCGCAGCTCGGCCTTGGCGAGCACGTCGCTCAGGTACGGGACGAAGAGCGACTGTGGTTCGACGACGTAGGAGTCCACGTTTGCTCGCTTACCGCGCAGCGTGGTCCCCTTACACGGAGGCTTGCGGCCTATCGCGGGGACGGTCGGTTAGGCCAATCCCGTCTTGATCGCGTGGACGGCCGCCTGGGTGCGCGCCGTGATGTTCAGCTTCGCGAAGATCCGGCTGATGTGGTTCTTCACGGTCTTCTCGGAGAGGTGCAGCTTCGCGCTGATCTCCTTGTTCGACATCCCGCGCGCGATCAAACGGATGATCTCGGTCTCGCGGACCGAGAGCTCGTTCTGCGCGGCGCGGCCGAAGCCGTTCGAGCGCCGCTTCAGGACGCCGCCCGCCACGCGCGGATCGACGTAGGCGTGACCGCTCGCGACGCTCTTCACGGCGCGGATCAGCTCGGCGGGGAGGATGTCCTTGACCACGTAGCCGTCGGCGCCGGCCGAGAGGCAGCGCTGCATCACCTCGGGCTGGACGTGCGTCGAGAGGACACAGACCTTCGCCTGGGGCGCGAGCTCGCGGCAGGTCCGCATCGTCTCGGAGAACTCGACGTGGTGGCCGTCGAGGTCGAGGACGATCAGGTCGGGGCGGAGACGGCGCAGCGGAGCGTTCGCGATCGAATCGGCGTCGCCGACCACGTCGATCTCGGGGTCGCTCGCCAGCACCTGGCAGAGCGCCTTGCCGAAGAGCGCCTGCCCCTCGACCACGAGGACGCGGACCGGCTTGGTGACGGACGGGGCAGGGGTCGCGATCGTTCCGAGCATTCTTTCCTCAGTCCTTTGGGGAAGGCCGTTCAGACTAACCCGGCCGTCTATAGTGTCGCCCCTGGGGGTGCCTGAGGAACTCCCCTGAATTGGGGGTTTTCGAATTGGGCCCGGCCGCGGCTGCCGTGAGGACAGGCGCCGAAACGGATAGGTATACAGTCGTGCGCAACCGCCGAACCTCGCCAGCCGCCGCCGTGATCACGGCGGTCCCCGAAGCCGACCGCACCCGCGCGTTCGTCGGCGAGCTGCGCACGCTGGTCCGGGCGACGTACGTGGTCTTCGCGCGGTACGACCAGAACGGGATCCAGAACGAGATCGTCCTCGCCGAGGACCACGGCAACCCCTCGCGCCAGACCGAGTGGCTCCAGGCCGAGCGCCTCCTCCAGTCGCGCTCGGAGGCGTCGATCCCGCGGGTCACCGACGCGATGATCGCGCTCGACGGGATGCGCGGGCTGGTCGCGGTCTACGGCGTCGACCGGACGATCTTCGGCCTGGCGATCGTCGCGCGGCCGCGCGCCTTCCTCCCCGAGGAGCGGAAGGCGCTCGAAGCGACGCTCCG
Organism: Candidatus Elarobacter sp.; assembly: GCA_035488195.1. Classification (GTDB taxonomy): domain Bacteria; phylum Vulcanimicrobiota; class Vulcanimicrobiia; order Vulcanimicrobiales; family Vulcanimicrobiaceae; genus Vulcanimicrobium. The sequence continues at coordinate 2,170 of DATHLL010000226.1, forward strand.
CTCGGGCTCGGAGCTGATGCGCCGGCTCTCGACCTTCGAGGGCGAGCAGAGCGCGCAAGAGCGGACCGCGGAGCGCGCCAACGCCGCCCAGTTCGTCCTCACCCGCGAGTTCGCGGTCGAGTCGCGCTGGATCCCCGACGACGACCCGAACGACGTCCTGCAGAACATCCTCGAGCTGGCCGGCGACTCGCTCCCGCCCGTCGTCGAGAAGGCGGTCCGCGACATCACCGCCTCGTGGACCGACGACCCCGGCACCTGGCAGCCCGACACCGTCGTGCCGCTGCCGTTCATGGTCGTCCGCGTCGCGCCGCTGACCGGCTCGGCCGGCCCGAAGATCGGCGTCCTGGTCGAGCGCTACCGCTCCCGGAACCCGCTCCGCCACGCGGCCGAGAAGTTCGGGATGAGCTCGCGCGAGCTCGAGGTCCTGGCGCTGGTGCTCAAAGGCTTCGGCACCCCGCAGATCGCGACCGCGCTCGACATCGCCGAGTCGACCGCCCACGACCACATCAAGCGGATGATGCTCAAGACCCGCGCCCGCAACCGCGTCGAGCTCGCCGCCAAAGCCCTCGGCTGGCGCGGAGCCTAACCCCAAGGTCATCCTGAGCCTGTCGAATGTCATCCTGAGCCTGTCGAATGTCATCCTGAGCCTGTCGAAGGATGCGCCGCAAGCCTGGATCGTGACCGTGGCTCATCCTTCGACAGGCTCAGGATGACAGTACAGGCTCTTCGAATTCCAGCCAGTCGCGGTGCCAGAGGAGGCCGCAGCCGCGGTGGCAGGGGCCATCGGCGGCGAGGGACTCGCCGCGGCAGCGCAGGCCGGCGAGGATGTACCACTCGGCGCCGGGGCGGCGCCACCAGGTGACGGCGGTCGGCTCGACGCGCTTGTGGACGGGGAAGCGCTGGCCGGCGTAGCGCTCCATCGAGGCGCAGAACGCGATCCCGTCGCGGCGGCCGCCGGCGTCGAGCGTCGCGCGGATCTCGGCGAGCGGCTTCACCCGCGCGAAGCGCGCGTAGGTCTGCGGCTGGGCGAGCTCGGCCGACGACGGCTCGAGCCATTCGTCGCGGAAGAGCAGCGCGCACGAGCGCCCGCAGCCGCCGTCACGCGCCGGGCCGTCGCAGGCGACGCCTTCGAGCGAGACGGTGCGCGAGATGCGGGTCATCCGGCCCAGGTCGTTCATCATCCGGCGCACGACCGCGTCGACGCGGAACGTCCCGCCGCAGTACGACCACTGCTCGGGCGTGAACGCGAGGCCGCGCAGCTTCCCGCCGGCGCCCAGCGTCGCGCGGATCGCGGCTTCGTCGCGGACGCGCACCCAGTCGCCGGGCGCGAACCGCGAGGGCGCGCCTTCGCCGCGCGCCTGCGCGTAGCGGTCGGGGAAGCGGCGCACGGCGCGCCGCAGCGCGCGCAGCGGTCCGGCCGGCCCCGGATACCGGTAGATCGAGCTCTCGAACTGGCACCGCTCTCGAAAGATCATGTCGTGACTCGCAAGCGCGGCAGGGCTCTCGCGGCCGCCGGAACGCCGTTGCCCGCGGCGTTCCGGCGGCCGTCCCCGGCCTACGCGGTGTGCGGCAGCTCTTTGAGCGCCGGCGGTGCGGCCGCGAAATAGTCGCTGTAGTCGTCGACCTTGGTGGTGGAACGGTTCACGACGGTGCCGACCAGCTCGTTGACGCCGACCGCCTCGAGCCGGCCGAGCGCCTTGCGCGTCGAGCGGACGTCGGTGTGGCCGGCCGAGACGATCATCACGACGCCGTCGGTCTTCGCCGCGACGATCGCCGCGTCGAACACCGGCACCAGCGCCGGCGCGTCGACGATGACGGTCTCGTAGCGCGCGCGCGCCTCGTTGAGCAGCGCGTCGAAGCGGTTCGACTGCAGCAGCTTGATCGGGTTCGGCGAGTGCGTCCCGCTGGTGAGCACGTCGACGCCGGGGCGGTCGGTGCGCTTCACGCACTGCGAGAGCGAGGCGCGCCCGATCAGGACGTCGCTCAGGCCGATGTCGTTCGCGACCTCGAGCTTGCGGTGCAGCGAGGGGCGGCGCATGTCGGCGTCGATGATCAGCACGCGCGCCTCGCGCTCGATGCTCGAGACCGCGATCTCCCCGAACGCGCCGGCGACGTTCATCGCGACCGTCGACTTGCCGTCGCCCTTGAGCGGGCTGGTGATCGTCACGCTGCGCAGCGGGTGATCGGAGCTGTAGCGCATCGCCAGGACGAGCTGGAAGTACGACTCGAGCGTCGCGTTGCGGACGGAAGCCGGGATCGCCGCCGCGCCGTCGCCCGACGGGAGCTGCGGGATCGAGGCGAGGACGGGGAGCTGCAGCTCGTTCTCGAGGTCGCGCTCGTCGCGGATGCGGCCGTCGAACCAGTCGACCAGGAAGACGACGCCGAGCGCGAGCAGCAGGCCGACGACGCTCGCGATGATCAGGTTCATCGAGAGGTGCGGCGACTTCGTCGCGAGCTCCGCGGTGGCGGGCTCGGTGATCGTCACGTCGCTGATCCCGGTCATCCGCGAGACCTTCGCGTCGTTCAGCTTCTGCGAGAGCGCGTTGTAGACGTCCTCGGCGAGCTTCTCCTGGCGCTTGAGCTCCGCCAGGCGCGAGGCTTGCGCGGGGAGCGCGCGGATCTGCGGGTTGATCGCGGCGCGCTGCTGCGCGAGCTCGGCGAGCTGCGCCGAGTCGCTCTCGCTCATCGCGCGGGCGGCCGAGAGCTGCTGCGAGAGCTGCTGGTAGACCGGGTTCGCGATCGTGCTCGTCGTCGCGACGATCGTCTTCGGCTCGTGCGCGATCTGCTTGGTGAGATCGGCGATCTGCTGCTTGAGACCGATCACGGTCGGATGCGAGTCGGTGAACTGCTGCTGCGCCGCGGCGAGCTGCCCTTTGTACTGTGCGAGCTGCGTGTTGAGCTGCGCGAGCACCGGGTTCTGCACCACGCTCGAGCCGCCGCCGGTCGTCGCGCTCATCCGGGCGAGCTGCCCCGATAGCGAGCCGATCTGCGCGTCGGCTTGGCGCTTCTCGAGCTGGACGCTCTGGATCTTCGCGTCGACGTTCGCCGCCATGTTCACCGTCGCGGTCGTCTGCGTCGTGAGGTCGGCGATGTTGTGCGTCGTCTCGTAGCTGCGCAGCTCGGCCTCGGTCCGCGCGAGGTTCTGCTCCGCCGCGGGGAGCTGCTTCTGGAGGAACTCGACCGCGCCGTTCGCCTGATCGGCGACGAGCTGCGCCTGGCGCGCGACGAAGACCGTCGCGAAGTCGTTCGCGATTCGTGCCGAGGTCTGCGGGTCGCCCCAGGTGACCGAGACGGTGATGATGTTGGTGTTGGTGACCGGCTTGACCTTGACCGCGCCTTGCAGGTCGCGCACGTCGGTCTTCAGGTGCAGGTCGTCGATGACGTGCTGCACGACCGGCGTCTCGCTCATCAGCTCCGCGTAGGTCTCCGCCGACTGCGCGGCGTTCGGCAGGATCAGCGCGTTGAGGACGGAGAGCCCGGTCTGCGCGGCCTGCGGGTTCTGCGCGACCGTGTTCGGGTTCCCCGCGATCATCTTGGTCGAGGTCGTGTACTTCTTCGGCGTCATCAGCGTGACGATCGCGACGGCGAAGACGACGCCGAGGAAGATCGCGGCGAAGAGGACGCGGCGGCGCGAGAGCGTTCCGATGAACGACTGCCACATCGCGACCGGGTCGATGTCGGCCGAGCGCTGCGCGGCGATCGGAGTCGCCAGCGGGATGCTGGGGCCGCCCGTGAGCCGCTGAGGTTCGTACATCGGAATCCTTTCCATGACCTAGAAGCCGAGGAGCCTGCCGAGGACGCTCAGGATCCCGATCGTGCCGGGACTGATCGAGTGCGCCTCGGGGACGAGGATCTTGTCGTCCTTCTGCAAGATCGGGTTGTACCGCTGGTCGCCTTTCTGGAGCGCCTGGTACAGGTTGACCTCGTACGAGACGTTCTTACCCTGACTCGGCTCGTATCTCGTCAGGTAGACGCGGTTCAGGTCGGGATGGGACGCCGCTTCGGTGCCGGCGCGCGCGAGCGCCATCGAGAGCCGCTCGCCCTCGGTGACCTCGACGTTGCCCGGGCGCGTCACCGCGCCGAGCACCTGGACCCGGAACGTCTCGCCGCCGGTGACGTAGACCAGCGCGTTGTCGGTGAGCTCCACGTTCTGCGTCGCGTCGCCGTCGTGCAGCAGCTTCTGGAGGCTGAGCCTCTTGATGTCGCCGTCGGGCTCCGAGACGCGCGCGTCGGGGTAGTCGCCGTTCACGTTCGCGACGCCGGACGACGCGGCGATCGCGTCGATGAGGTGCGAGCCGTTGCGCATCTGGAACTTGCCGGGGTTCTTCACGTTGCCGAGCACGGTCACGCTGATCGCGCCCTGCTGCTGCACCGCGAGTGAGACGATGGGATGCTTGACGTACTTCTGCAGCGCCTTCGCGAGCGCGTCGCGCGCCTCGGCGGCGCTCATCCCGCTCACGAACACGCGCTGCACGAGCGGATACTGGATCGTCCCGTCGGCCTGCACGACCGCGCTTTGCGTCAGATCGGGATGGCCGTAGACGGAGATCGCGAGCTGGTCGCCGGGCCGGATCACCGAGCCGACCGTCGAGGCGGGCGGGAGCGCCGTCTGCGGCGCCGGCGAGCCGATCGGGAACGGCTGGACGTCGCCCGGGACGTTGACCGGCTGCGGCTTCTCCTGCGCGAGCGCCGCGAGCGGCGCCGCGGCGAGCAGGACCGCCGCGGCGGTTCCCACCAGTGCACGAACGGGATGGGCGAGCTGAGCGATCATGACGGTTCTCCGGCTTCGCGAAGCGCGCGAAGGATGTGGGGCGTGGCGGCGGTCGCGATCGCCGCGGCGCTGTTCTGGGCCGCGACGAGCAACGAGGTGTACGAGCTCACGTCGCCGTCCGTCTTTTCGTTCCACGTCCTGCTGCGAAAAGCATACAGCATCGCGGCTTTCGCGCTGGTGGGGTTCACCGCTCGCAAGGCGCTCGGAGCGAGCGCGCTGACCCCGGCGCGCGGCGCGCTGCTGGTCGCGGCGTACTCCGGCGCGATCGAGATCGTCCAGGCGATGAAGGGTTCGCACGAGGGCATCGCATGGAACGTCATCGACGTCCTCTGCGGCGCCGCCGGCGGCTGGCTCGGCGTCGTCGCGAACCGCATCAGACGCTCGCGTCGTAGAGCGTGAAGTGCTCTTGCTGCAGCGCGTCGATCGTCGTGACGCCGGCCGGCACCAGCAGCCCGCCGGGGATCAGGTTGCGCCGCATCTCGGCGTGGACCGCGGCGGCGTCGCTCGAGCCGGCGAGCCCGGCGGCGACGACCTTCATCGCGAGGCCGCGCGCCGCGTTGTTGCAGACGTAGAACGTCGCGCCCCGCCGGAGGAGCGTCTCGATCGAGGCGTCCTGGTTGTAGGGTGCGTTGAGGTCGGCGTCGTTGCGCGGGTAGGCGGCGGCCGCGTGCAGCCACGGGTTGCCGCGCTCGGCGCCGGCGCTCTTCACCGGATCGCCGGCCCGCGCCAGCACCTGGGCGAGCTGGTAGCGCGCCCACATCGCGTCGTTCAGTCCTTGGGCGACGCCGTTCCCATTCAGGACCGCGGCGGCGTGCAGCGTCCCCGGGCCCTCGCCCCAGCCGAACTGGTAGCCGTTGAGCGAGTTGCGGATGTAGGCGAAGATCGCCCCGTCGTTGGCGCGCGGCGACGTGAAGAGCTGCTTGTGCTTGAACGGCGCCCGCGCGGTCGCGAGGAAGGCGTCGTACGAGATCGGCGCGGCGTCGCCGGCCGCGAGCGAGACGCCGCTCGTGACGCGAGCGGCACCGGCCGCCGCGATGACCGCGGCGCCGGCGCGCAAGAAGTTCCTTCGGGTGGTGCTCACGTCACGAATCCTTTCGTTCAGCGGTCTGGTGCCGGGGCCGGTCCGTGGCCTAGGGGCAGGGCGGAGGTCCTACTACCGTTCCCGCTCCCGGGGTCGGCGTACCGGGGTTGCTCGAGGTGTGGATCAGGAAGGGCAGCAGCGCGGCCAGCGGCAGCAGGTTCACGCCGTGGTGGATCGGCGGCGGCGGGATCGGAACCGGCGGCGGGGCCGCGGCGACGACCGGCGCGGGCTGCTCGGCGGCGACCGGCGGATACGAGCAGTTCGGATAGGCGGAGCCGATCATCCCGGGGCCGCAAGGCTGCGGGGCGGTGACGGCGGCGACGTGCGGGACCGGGAAGTTGCGGACCGCCGCGACGTGCGGGACGCTGCGCCGGATCACCGAGAGGTTGCCGCACTTCGCCGGCAGGAAGAGCGCGATGATTTTGTCGCCGGAGTGGAGGTCGACCTCGACGCCCTTCTGGTTCGCCGGGATGATGACGTCGTGCAGGACGTGGACCTGGCCGCCCGAGGCCCAGGTCATCGCGTCGAGATGGCGCGGGACCGTCACCCAGTTCGGCTTCCCGACCTCGAGCGCGAGGCGGAACTGCTCGTACTGCTCGCTGGTCAGCCCGAGGTCGGCGCCGGCGCGGCGCATCAGCGCCTCGTTGTGCTTGAAGTTGTACTGGAGCTCGGCGGCGTTCGTCGACTGACCCATCAGCGGCGCGCGTCCGAGCGTTGCGATCTCGATGGGTTGGGCCATCGCCGGCAGGGTCATCGACAGCACGAGGGCTGCGGCGGCGATCGGGCGAGTGATCATGGCGGTGCTCATCTCCTTACGAGGCTAGATGAGTCATGCCCGCGGCACCTTCCGCCGCGACGTGGCCGCAGTCCCGATGTTGACGGGACCTTGGTCCCCATCCGGGCCGCGAGGGCCCGTTCAGTACATCGCCAGGGTGCCGTCGACGCGCGCCTTGTTCACCGAGCGCACGAAGATCCACAGCGAGAGCGGCATCAGCACGATCGACGCGCCGAGCAGCCAGTACGCATCGCCGGCCACCGCCGAGAGCGGGACGCCGGCGACGGCGGCGCGGAACCCGTTCAGCGAGTGCGTGATCGGCAGGCACCAGCCGATGATCTGCAGCGCCCACGGCATCTGGCTCAGCGGGAGGTAGACGCCGGCGAACAGGCTCGCGCTCGAGTACGAAGCCCACTCCACCGGACCCGTTTTCTTGATCACCATCGAGAGCGCCGCGGCGAGCACGCCGAGCGGCGAGACCGCCGCGACGGTCAGCGCGAGGAACGCCAGCGCCGTCCACGGCGCGACGTGGTGCAGGTCGAGGCCCATCAGCGTCGCGACGATCAGGTAGACCGCGGTCTGCAGCGCGGTGAGCGTGAACGACCACAGCCCCGAGGAGAGGACGAGGACGGGCAGCGTCGTCGGCGTCGCGAGGACGACCTCGAGCGTCCCGGTGAGCTGACCGTCGCGGATCGCCTCGGCGAACGCGGCGAGCGCCGCCGTCTGGAAGCGCACGAACGCGAAGTTGATCGCGACGTACTGGAAGTAGCCCGTCACCTGCCCGGCCGCGCCGAACTTCGCCGACGGGTGGATCAGCGAGGAGATGTACCACGCGATGACGACCTCGATCCCGATCGAGAGCCACGAGAGCGCGAAGTTCCCGGGGTAGGAGAGCGCGACGATCGCGTCGCGCCGGAAGATCGCTCCGACCTTCGCCAGCGGCGAGGCCGGCGCGACGCTAATCGCGGTCGCCATCGCTCGTGACCTTCTTGAAGATGTCGATCGCCTCGGGATCGATCGGGCGGAAGTCGCGCAGCGAGGCGCCGTGCCACGAGACCGCGCGCATCAGCGCGCCGAGCGCGCCTTCGCGCGGCTCCATCTCGACGTGCAGGTCGACGCCGCGCTCGGACTGCGTGACCTCCAGGTTGCGGAAGCCGGGGATGCTGCGGGTCCGCGCCAGCAGGTCGTCGTCGACCTCGGCCAGCGTCACGCGGTAGCGCGCCACGGCGTCGAGCTCGTGGTCGAGCCCGCGCGGCGGCCCGAGCGCGACGATCCGGCCGTGGTTGACCACCGCGACGCGGTCGCAGACGCTCCACGCCTCCTCGAGCAGGTTGGTCGCGAGGATCACGGTCTTGCCGGCCTTCTCGACGAGCTCGCGGCGGATCAGGGTCCGCACGTCCTCGGCGTGGACCGGGTCGACGGCGCGCGTCGGCTCGTCGAAGAACAGCACCGAGGGATCGCCGAGCAGCGCTCGCGCGACGGTCAGCCGGACCCGCATCCCGGAGGAGAACCCGCCGACCCGGCGGTCGAGATGATGGGTGAGGTCGACGCGCTCGATGCACTCGTCGATCCGCTCGCGCAGCTTCGCCCCCGACAGCCCGACGAGCGCGCCGAAGAACTCGAGGTTCTGCCGCGCGGTCAGCCGGAAGTAGAACGAGCGCTCGTCGCTCGCGCAGAGCGCGATCCGGCGCTTCGCCTCGAGCGGCTCGGCGGCGACGTCGATCCCGGCGATCGTCATCCGGCCGCGGTCCGGGACGGTCAGCGTCGCCAACAGCTTCAGCAAGGTCGACTTCCCGGCGCCGTTGGGGCCCAGCAGCCCGAAGAGCTCGCCGTGCTCGACGCGCAGGTTGACGTCGAAGAGGACCTGGCGGCGGGGGATGCTCTGTCCCGTCAGGGTGCGGAACATCGCCGCGAACCCGTGGACGACGGGAAACGACTTGTCGACGTGCTCCACCGTGAGCATGGCGTCCCTCATGGCACCTTCCCTGTCCCCCGAACCGCGACCGAGCTAACGCGCGCTTCGTGACGGCCGTCGCTTGCTTGCCTCAACCGCATTGAGCGGGCCGTCGGCGGGTAGAGTGCCAGCAGATGCGGGTTTTGCACGTCATCGCGGACCTCGGGACGTATGGAGCCGAGCGGCTCCTCGCGCTCCTGCTGAACAATCTGCGCGACGGCGATCTCCAGCTGGCCGTGATGACCGTGTACTCCTCGCCCGAGGGTGCGGCCTCGTTGACCGTGCCCGTCTTCGACGTCGCCCGGCGCGGCCGGTACGACGTCGGCTTCTTTCCGCGGATGGTCGGGATGATGCGGCGCTGGAAGCCCGACATCGTGCACACCCACATGCACAACGGGAAGTACTGGGGCCGCTTCGCCGCGCTGGCCGCCGGCGTCCCGACGATCGTGCACACCGAGCACAACAGCGAGTTCGGCGCCCCCGGCGTCTTCCGCCTCGCGAACCGGGTGCTGGTCCCGCGGACCGACGCCGTGATCGCGTTCTCGCCGGTCCACCGCGACGCGCTCGCCGGCGACGAGGGGATCCCGCTCGAGCGGATCGCCGTGATCCCGAACGGGATCGAGCTCGCACGCCTCCCCGCCGACGCGCGGGCCCGCGCCCGCGCCGCGCTCGGCGCGAGCGAGGCGGAGCGGCTGCTGGTCCACGTCGGCCGGCTCTCGCCGGTGAAGAACCAGCGGCTCGCCATGGAGACGCTGCGGCTCCTCCCCGGCCGGGTCCGGCTGGTCTTCGTCGGCGACGGCCCCGACCGCGCCGCGCTCGAGGCCGCCGCGGCGGAGCTGGGCGTCGCGGACCGCACGACGTTCCTGGGCTTCCGCGACGACGCCGCGCTGCTGGTCGCCGGCGCCGACGTCGCGCTGGTCACCTCGCGCAACGAGGCGATGCCGCTGGCGGTGATCGAGGCGATGGTCGCCGGCGCGCCGCTGGTCTCGACGCCCTGGGCCGGCGCCGCCGCGATGCTCGGCGGCGGCCGCTACGGAATGCTCGCGCGCGCGGCCACCCCCGAGGCGGTCGCCGACGCCGTCCGCGAGGTCTTCGACCGGCCCGGCGAGGCCGCGGCGCGCGCCGCCGACGCGGCCGAGCACGCCGCCGCCGAGTTCGACATCGCGACCCAGGCCGCGCGCTACGCCGCGCTCTACCGCGAGCTGAGCGCGCGGACGCGCTCGGCGAACGTCCTCATCACCGCCGAACGGTCGTAGTTCGCGCGGACGAACGGCGGCCCGTTCGCCCGGAACCGTGCCTGCAACTCCGGATCGGCGAGCAGCCGCCGGACCCCGTCCGCGAGCGCCTGCGCGTCGTCCGGCGCGACGACCAGCCCGGCGTCGGCGCGCTCGACGACCCGCCGCGCCTCGCCGCCGGCGCTGAGCACGATCGGCGTCCCGGCGACCATCGCGTCGAACAGCTTGGTCGGGAGCGTGTCGGTGATCGCGGCGCGCAGCGGGACGACCGTCGCGGCGGCGTCGGCGAGCGCGCGCGCCGCTTCGGGCCGCGGGAGCGGGCCGGTGAAGACGACGTTCGCGAGCCCCTCGGCCGCGACGCGGGCGCGCAGCCCGGCCGCCGCCGTCCCGCCGCCGATCATGACGAACCGGATCGTCGGGTCGTCGCGCAGCCGCGCCGCGGCGTCGATCACGACGTCGAGCCCCATCGAGAGCCCCATGTTGCCGACGTAGACGACGTCGCGGACGCCGGGGACCGGCGGGAGCGCCGGCGCGGCGGCCGGCTCGACCGGGTCGAAGCCGTTCGAGGCCAGGACGACCTTCGCGGCCGGGACGCCGCGGGCGACGATCTCGTCGCACTGCGGCTGCGTCACCGAGGTCACCATCACGGCGCGCGCGTAGAGCGCGTCGGCGATCCGCCCGACGGCGCGCGCGACCGGCGAGTCCGGCCTCCAGGCCCCCATCTTCACCGCGACGTCGGGGAAGACGTCGCGGACGTCGACGAAGAGCGGCGCGACGTGCGCGGCCGCCGCCGCGAGCGCCGGGACGGCCAGCGTGATCGGCGGCGAGGAGACGACGATCGCGTCGAACCGCTCGCGGACGGCGACGATCCGGCGCGCGATCCCGAGCGAGACCGAGGCCCAGTTCAGGATCCGGTTCCCCGGCGAGGCCGCCGAGGCGTAGGTCCAGACGCGCTCGACCGTGATCCGGCCGTCGGTCTCGAGCGCGTGCGCCCGGCCGCGGTAGGCCTCCGGGATCACGCCGTCGGGGAACGAGGGCATCGCGGTGTAGACGCGGACCTCGTCGCCGGCCTCGGCGAAGGCGCGCGCCATCGCGGAGAGCCGGTTCGCCGCGGCGAGCGGCTCGGGTGGGTAGAACTGCGTGATCAGCGCGACGCGCACCGGGTGCCTCCTTGCTTCTCGACCGTACGTTCCCGTTTTGCGGCGGATACCAGCGGGCAAGCGGTCCATGGCATGCGCATCGTCTGGGCGGCCGCGTACGGAGGACGGCAACGCGGCGGGTTCATCCCCGCTCTGGAGGCGGTCGCGCGGCGGCTGATCGCGCGGGGCGATACGCTCGAGGTCGTCGTTCCGGACGTCGGACCGGCATCGTGGCACGACGACGTCCGCGCGCTCGGCGCCGGGCTGCACGTCGTTCCGGATGGACCGCGCGCCGCGGCCCGCCGCGTCGCCGCGCTGCGCGGCGATGTCGTGCACGCCCACTTCCACGACTGGCTGGTCGGCGTCACGCTCGCCGTCTGGCCGTCGCGCGCGCGCCTCGTCTGGCACCTGCACTCCGCGTTCCAGACCGCGCCCGGCCCGGTTCGGCCGACGCCGAAGCGGTGGGTGAAGTACGGGCTGCTCTCCGCCCGCGCCGCTTCGATCGTCTGCGTGACGCGGACGATCGCCGAGGAGGCCGAGGCGCTCGGCGCGCCGGCGCGCAAGCTGCTGGTCGTCCCGAACGCCGTCGACACCGAGCGGTTCCGCCCGGCGGCGCCGGCCGAGCGCGCGGCGGCGCGGGCGCGGCTCGGCCTGAACGGCCGCCCTGCGGTGGCGTTCTTCGGGCGCGACCCGCGGATCAAGGGCGCCGACGTCCTCGCCGAGGCGCTCCGCGGGCTCGGCGACGAGCTCGCCGTCGTCGCGGTCGGGACGCCGGACGACGCGCTGGCCGAGCTCGGGCGGCACGCCCGCGTCGTCAGCGTCCCGTTCACCGACGACGTCCGCGAGGTGCTGTGGGCGGTCGACGCGCTGGCGCTGCCCTCGCGCGGCGAGGGGATGCCGTTCGTCGCGCTCGAGGCGCTGGCGTGCGGGCTCGGGATCGCCGCGAGCGACCTGCCCTGGGCCGCCGAGCTGGCCCGCGAGCACGGCGGCGTGCGGCTGGCGCGCAGCGAGGACGGCGCCGCGCTCGCCGCCGCGCTGCGCGAGACGGTCCGCGCGCCGAAGCCGGAGCCCGCGCCCGCCGGAGAGCTGGACCGCTGGGCCGAACGGATCGTTCGCGTCTACGACGGCGGCGCGCGCGGCCGCGGGCGCGTTACGGAACGCGCGTAAACGGGGATCACGGTGGAGACGAGCATCCGACCGGATGCCGGCGACGAGACGCGCACGACGGGGCGCGGGGAGCACGATCACATGGATGTGGAGCGTATCGATACGCTCGAGGAGTTCGACGCCGAGCGCGAGCGCTGGGAGGCGCTGGAGCGGCTCGACCCGCACGCCATGCTGTTCACGAGCTGGAAGTGGCTGCGCTCCTACTTCCCGGTCTCGCGGCTGCGCTGGTCGGTGCTGGTCGCCCGCGACCGCGGCGAGGCGGTCGCGTACCTGCCGATCGCGCGCAACCGCTCGCCGCTCGACCGCGAGCTCTACCTGGGCGGGAACCCGGCCGCCGACTACACCGGGATGATCGCGCACCCCGACCGCGCCGAGGCGGCGATCGGGGCCTTCGCCGACGCGCTGATCGCCGAGCCGTGGGACGGGTTCAACGCCGAGGACGTCGCCGACCCGAACCTCGACACGCTGGTGCGCCGGCTCGCCGCCCGCGGGACGCCGATCACCGCGACCGCCGAGACGAAATGCCTCTCGTGCGAGCTCCCCGACTCGTGGGAGACGTACATCACGAAGTGCATCAGCGCGAAGACGCGCGTGAACATGGTGCGCGTCGAGCGGCGGCTGGCGGAGGCGCTGCCGGACTTCCGGATCAGCGAGCCGACCGACGAGGACGTCGACGCGCACATCGACGCGATGATCGTGGTGAACCACTCGCGCCAGGGCGGGAACCTCGCGAACGCACGCCGGCGCTACGGGCGGATGTTCCGCAACGCGTACGACCACGGGATCCTGCGCTTGATGATCTACTGGGACGGTGAGCGTCCCGTCGCGGGCGGCGCCGCGTTCACCGACCGCGAGCGCGGCTGGTTCGGGCTCTACATGATCGGGTTCGACGAAGCGTACGACAAGCTCTCGCCCGGGAAGGGGATCGTCGGCCGCGCGATCCGCACCGCGATCGAGTCGGGCTACACGCGCTTCGACTTCATGCGCGGCGCCGAGGACTACAAGGCGCGCTACGCGCGCGACCTGCTCGTCACGCGGCACTACCGGCTGCGCCGGCCGGGCTTGCGCGCGGCGGCGATCGAACGCGCGCGGCCGCTGATGCTCAGCGCGAAGCTCGCGCTCGCGAGCCTCGTCTACGGCCCCGGGCGCGAACCCTGATCGCCGCGCTCGGCGCGCTGCTGCTCGCGCTCGCCGCTCCGCTCCACGTCCCGACCTGGTACTACTACGGGCTGGGCGACGTCAACGCGAACGTTCCGGCGACGACGATGGCGCGCTACGCCGACTTCGCCGAGGACGACGCCGCGAACGATCCGACCCGGCTGACCGCGTTCAAGCGCGCCGGCGGGCGGTTCGCGGTCGCGTACACCGATCCGGCGTACGCGGCGTACTGCCACCCGCCGTTCACCGCGCCGGCCGGCCGCTGCGAAGGCCCGGTGGGACGGCTGCTGACCGGGAACGAGGACGCGTTCTTCCACGGCCGCGACGGGACGCGCGTGCGGCGCTTCGTCGACAACCATTTCCTGTACCAAGAGGCGCTGAACCCGAAGTCGGCGGCGGCGCGGCGCGCGTGGCGCGCGACCGGCGAAGCGATCCTGCGCGCGGCGCCGCTGGTCGACTACTTCATGGCCGACGACAGCGGCGGACCGCTGCACGCGCGCGACATGACGCCGCAGAGCTCGCACTTCTACGAGTTCAACGACGCGGGAACGGAGATCACCGCGGACGAGGAGTTCCGCGACGCGTGGATCGCGTACCTCAGCGCGGCGCCGCGCCCGCTGATCGTCAACGGCTACGATCCGGGGACGGGGCTGCCGTCGTACGGCGGCGCGATCCTGCGCGCGCCCTTGGTGCACGGCGCGCTGCACGAGAGCTGTTTCCGCACCGAGGAAGGGATCCGCACCGACGTCTACGACCGCTGGCGCTTCACCGAGGACTCGCTGCTCGCGAACACCGGGATGCAGCGCTACGCGGTCTGCTTCATGATGGGCCGCCCGACGCCGGCGACGCGCCTCTACGCGCTCGCGTCGTGGTGGCTGACGTACGACCCGCGCTGGTCGGTCGCCGCGCCGGTCGATCCGGTCCCCGGGCGCTCGGCGATCCTCCCCGAGCTCGATCTCGTCCCGCTCTCACCGGCGCGCACCGCGACGCAGCACGTCGCCGACCTGCGCACCGAGCGCGGCACGTACGTGCGCGAGTTCGGCGCGTGCTTCGACGCCGGGCGCGCGATCGGCGAATGCGCCGCGGTGGTGAACCCGACCGCCGCCGACGCGCCGCTGCCGCGGCTCGCCGGCCGCTACGCGCACGCGCTCGCGCTCGACGACGCCGACGTGCTCTCCGGCGGCCGCGCGCGCTTCACCGCGCCGGTCCCGCGGATCGTCCTCGCGCGCAGCGCGCTGATCCTGGGCCGCTAGCGCGAGAGCCCGCGCGGCGGGAGGCCGAGCCCGAAGCGCAGCCACTGCAGCGTCTCGCCGAGCCTCCACCACGCGTGCCACATCCGGTCGGCGAGCGTCGCGCGCGCGTGGTGCTTCGCGTAGAGATAGTTGAGGTTGTTCCAGCGCGTCTCGAAGCTGCCCCGCCGATCGAAGCGGTTCGCCGCCGAAGGGCGGTGCTCGACGACGGCGTTCGCGGCGAAGACCAGCTTCCCGTACTTGCGCGCGCGCAGCGAGAAATCGTAGTCCTCGCCGTAGCAGTAGCCGCGCAGCCCGACGTCGTCGAACCGCTCGTGCGCGAAGAGCGTGCGGCGGAACGCGCAGCCCGCGCCCGAGGTGCGGCGCAGATCGTCGTCCGGCCCCGGCGAGTTCACGTCGAAGAACCCGTGCTCGAAGATCCGCGCCGAGAGCGGCGGCGGGTTGTACGTGCGGTCGGCGAGCCGCGACTGCACGCCGACGGCGCCGGGATGCGCGTCGAAAACCGCGAGCGTCTCGGCGACGACGTCGTTGACGAACAGACAGTCGTCGTCGAGGAAGAGCACGATCTCGCCGTGGCTCGCGTCGATCCCCGCGTTGCGCGCCGCGGTCAGCCCGGAGAGCTCCGGCCGGTACAGGTGGACGAGATGCGGGCGCTCCGGCAGCGCGTACGGCTGCGCCGACTGGTCGACGACGATCACTTCCTCGATCTGCGGGCTGTGCTCGTAGACGCTCTCCAGCGCGCGCAGGATCTCGTCGGGGCGGTTCTTGGTGGGGATCACGAGGGAGAGGCGCATGCTCTCTCCCTCATTTCCCCGCCGAGCGCCGCGATCATCGCACGACGATCGCGCTTTGCGGACCGAGCTGGCCGGGGATCGCGCCGCTCCACGACGCCTTCCCGCCCGCGTACGCGCCGTTCGCGTCGAGTGCCAGCGCGCTCGTGTAGTGCCCCGAGAGCGCCGGAACGGCGACCGGCGAGGACGACGGGTTCACCACCGCGGCGCACGGCCCGATCGGCGCGCCCGCCTGATAGCACGCGCCGAACTCGCGGACGTACGCGCCGCCGCTGCGCAGGCTCGCGACGCTGCTCGAGGCGGTCTGCAGCGGCTGGCGCGGCACGACGTCGAACTCGGGCAGGACGCTCGAGCCGTCGGCGGCGAGCGCGAACGCGGCGATGATCGAGCGCGCGGGGTCGTAGGTGAGCCACCACGACGCGAGGACGAACAGCCGGTTCGCCGGCGTCGCGGGCGCGAGGTTCATGCAGATCGCCGGCGCGCCGTAGCCGTACGCCGCGAGCAGCGCGTTCGACATGTTCGTCCAGCGCGGCCCGCCGCTCGCGGTGTCGCCGATCACGCCGCCGTCGTCGCCGAAGCAGCCCTCGAAGTTCTGCCCCGCGACGTTCGGCGCTTTGAGGAACGCGCCGCCGTACGACGGCTGCAGGGTGTACGGGGTCGCGCCGTTCACGAAGACCGGGCGCGCCGCCGACGCGAGCATCTGCTTCTCCGCCGCGACGAACGACGCGTCGTCCGCGATCTCCGTCGACGCTTCGTTGAAGTTGTAGAGCAGTCCGGTGAGCTGCGTGCCGTCGGAGCCGTTGAAGACGCCGCCCGAGTCGTCGGCGAAGAAGTAGTCGAGCTGCGGCGCGGCGGCGACCGCGGAGCTCGTCGAGGTGCGATACGCGTTGCGCGCGCTCGCCGATGCGGGGTTCAGCGCCTCCTGGTACCCGTAGTGCGCGTCGAGATACTTGTGCACGCGCGCGCCGTCGGCGCCGTGCAGCCACGCGCTCTCGTCGCCGCTCACCAGCGAGCCGATCGGGCCTTGGCAGCCGCCGGCCGGCGCGGTGAACGGCGCGCTGCAGTACGCCGAGTACGCCGGATCGGTGTACGAGACCGCGTACTTCCCGCCCGCCGCCTTGAACGCGCGCGCCTGCGAAGGATCGTTCGCGGCGTCGACCTCGACGTAGTCCGCGTGCGCGGCCATCCACGCCGCCGGGATCGACGCGTTCATGCCGTTCAGGCCGTAGTAGTACCACGTCGCGACGTGCGAGGGAACGCCGGCGGCGGGCTGGCTCACCGGCGGCGGCGTGCTCGACGGCGGCGGCGTGCTCGAGGGCGGCGTCTGCACGCTCAGCGTCGCGGGCGACGTCGCGACCGGCGTTCCGGCGATGCTCGCCGAGAGATGCACCGCGCTCGCGCTCGCGCGCCCGTTGTAGATCAGGTTCACCGGCGTGCCGGGCGCGCCGAGGGTGGTCGTCGAGAGCGAGGTCGCGCCCGACGCGTCGTCGTCGCTCAGCGTGATCGGCGTCGCGTACGGATCGCTGCCGACGACGGTGTATCCCGCCGCGTCCTTCGCGGTGACGGTGACCGGGATCGTCGCCGGCGTCCCCGCGCTCACGCTGCTCGCGCCGAGCGTGACGGCGACCGACGCGACGACCGCGCCGAACGTCACCTTCACCGTGTTGCTCGCGCCGGCGACGATCGTCGTCGTCGTCTGCCCGGTCGAGAGCACGTGGCCGGTCCCGTTCGGCGCGTCGTAGAGGCTCAGCGAGAACGTCACCGTGCCGGGCGTGACGCTCGCGACGATCGTGCAGGTCGCATCGCAGTTCGTCGTCTGCGAGGTCCCCGCGTAGCTCACCGTCGCCGATTTCGTCCCGGCCGAGATGTAGCGCACGCGGCGCAGCGAGGAGCTGGCCGAACTCGCGGGCGGGATCGCGATCGAGATCGCGACCGACGCGGGCGCCGAGGATCCGCCGCCGGCGCTCGTGGTGCCGCCCGCCGGCGAGGAGACGGGCGGGAGGCTCGCGGCTCCGCCGCCGCCTCCGCCTCCGCAGGCGGCCAACAGGCTCGCCGCGAGGCAAAAGGAAACCGTATACGCGACCTGACGCGCACGCATGAGCGAACTCCGTTTCGGGTGATTGCGCTCGACGCGTGACTTGGGTTACACTTGCAGAAAGTCAGTACGCCGAGGCAAGGCTGCTGGCGAACACGCTGCACCGTCGACGAGCTTGCCGGCATGACCGGCGGTGTAGCGGATCTTCCGAGGGCGGCGCTTCCTGCGTCGCCTTCGTCGTCGTTAGCCTATGAAGCCGGCGTCTACGAAGCGTCTACGCCGGGCTTGCCTTCTTGTTATCGGACGATCGGAAGCGCGGTTGAGCGTGCGTGAGCGCGCTCACGCGAAGGTCGCTTCGTTCGCCGGGCCGCCCTTGAGCAAGCGCCGCGCGGCCCCGACCGCCTTGCGCGCGGTGGCGGGCAGCTTGCGCAGGTCGCGGTAGGTGTACTTGCCGTCGACGACGATGCGGCCGCGGGTGAAGCTGACGGTGTGGATGCCGCGGTTCCAGCGGCCGAAGCCGCCGGCGGCGTGGCGCTGCACGATCTCCTCGCGGTACGAATCCGGCGTCAGCTCGTCGATCCGCGCGATCACCAGCCCGCCGCCGTACGAGTCGGAACAGTCCTGCGCGGGCCGGTAGAGCGTGCCGTCGACGACGAACGGCTGTCCCGCGGGGCGCGCGCTCGCGACGTCGACGACGATCGGGTTCAGCGCGTGCGGCCGCCACGGGCCGCGCGGCGAGTCGGCGTGGAACGCGTTGAGCGCGAGCGTCGAGCCGCGCGAGTAGCGCGTGCAGAACGCCCACCAGCGGCCGCCGTGCGCGAAGAGCGTCGTGTCGACGCCGTCGAACGCCGGGAACAGCGCGATCTCGCGCTCCCATCTGTCGGGGAAGCGCACGCAGCGGTAGAGCGCGACCTCGTTGCGCTCGCAGGTCTCGGGGACGAGATAGAGCTCGCCGTCGATCTCGACCGGATACGGATAGCTCAGGTGCGTCGCGCCGTCGATCGCGCGCTCGCGGCGCACGACGTTGTCGTCCTCGTCGAGGATCAGCGCGTCGATCACGCCGCGCCCGTGATCGTACTCGAACGTCTCGACGAGCAGCGCGCGCACGCCGTCGCGCTCGACGACGAACGGATCGGCGATGAACGTGAACGGCTCGGGCCGCGGGAGCCACCGCACCTCGAGCGGGTCGGGCGAGAGCAGCCGCGCCGCCTCGCCGTGGACGAAGCCGACGTTCCATTCAGAAACTTCCAGCAGCGAGGCGGTCGCGGCGGCGGCGAGCCGGCGCACCAGCCAGCCGCAGAAGCGCGCCGTCCCGAGCGCGCCGAGCGGGCGCGGCGCCGAGCGGACGATCAGCGGGGTCCCGGCGACGGCGGCACCGGCCGCCAGCGCCGACAGCACGACGGCGGGCCAGCGCGCGGTCTCGCCGAGCGCGAGCCGGATCGTCCCCGGGTACCAGCGGGTGACGCCGAAGCGCCCGGTCCGCACGACCTCGGTCGTGCTGCCGGTCCGGCGCAGCAGCGCGGTGGTGAACGTGGCGGCGCCCGAGGCGATCTCGCGGCCGGCCGGGAGCGCGGGATCGTCGTCCTCGCCGATCCTGAACCGCCAGACGCCCCGCGGCGCCTCGGCCGAGACGCCGCCGCCGGTCAGGTCGAGGACGGCGTCGGCGCCGGCCAGCTCGGCGCCCTCGGCGGCGATTTCGACCGGGGCGAGCGCCGCGACGCCGAGCCGCGCGGCCAGCGGGCGGCCCGGGCCGGGCCGCGAGTCCGGAACGCGGACGACGCGGACGGTCAGCGCCGGCTCGGCGCGGAGCGCCGCGATCGCCCAGGCGTGCCACTGCGGGACCTTCCCGGCCGGGACCGCGACGGCGACGATCACGGGGCGGCCGGGGCCGGATCGCGCCGGTACCGGCGCCGCTGCGCCCGCGGCGCGGGGGCCGGGACGGGCGCCGGGGGCGGCTCGTAGACGACCGCCGGCGCGGGCGCGCGGCGGCGGGAGAGCGCCACGGTCCGCAGCTGCGCCGTCGTCGCGAGCGCGATCCAGAGGTACTTGTACGTCTGCAGCCCGATGAACAGCGAGCAGATCCCGAGGCCGATCAGCGAGGCCGTGAAGGCGATGCGCAGATCGTAGAGATCGTCGCCGCGCCGGATCCCGCGGAACTGCCGGAACGTCGTCACGTAGGCGAGCGCGAGCAGGAACAGCCCGACCACGCCGAGCTCGACCGCGGCCTGGAGCGGCGTGTTGTGCGGCGGCCGGCCCCACCCCGCGTTGTAGAACTGGAAGACGTGCAGGTAGGTGCGGTCGTAGGCCTCGATCGCGCCGCCCGCGCCCCAGCCGAAGAACGGGTGGATCTTGAAGGCGGCGAGCCCGGTCTCCCAGATCCCGGTGCGGCCGGCGCCGCCGGTCGCGATCGCGTCGGTGATGCGCGCGCCGATCGTCGGGACGAACACTGGGACGAGTCCGAGGATCCCGGCCCCGACGGCGAAGCCGAGCACGCGCCGGCGCGAGAAGAACACGGTGATGACGATGACGACGGCGCAGGCCAGCATCGCCTCGCGCGAGAGGCTCATCAGCTCGCCGGCGAACAGCACGACCAGCGCGAAGATCGAGCCGAGGATCACCAGCAGCTTGCGCGAGTTCAGCAGCGCGACCAGCGAGAGCGCGATCGGCGTGACCATCGCGTTCGCGAAGTGGTTCGCGTCGATCGTCCGGTTGTCGACGTTGATCATGAGGCGCCCGGTCTCGCCGCCCATCGTCGCCATCGCCGGCTGGTCGTGCAGCAGGTACATCCCGTAGAAGCTCGAGGCGATCCCGCCGAGCACGATGCAGGTGCAGATCGCGCGCAGGTCGCGCTCCTCGACCGGCGCGACGGAGAGCACCGCGAACATCCCGATCAGCGAGACCGTCGTCTGCGCGTCGAGCAAGCCGTTCTGGACGTCGGCCGACCACAGCAGGCTGATCAGCAGCCACGCCAGGTACGCGAGCCAGACGTAGAGGCTGAACGGCGGCGGGTTGATCCCCTTGCGCCGGAACGCGTACACCATGATGAAGAGCGTCGAGAGGACGCCGAGCATCTTGGTCAGCGTCCCGGAGCCCGAGATCTTCAGCATGTTGTCGAACGGGATCAGCACGACGTAGATCCCGTACGGGAACAGGTACGAGCGCTTCAGCGCGAGGACGAGCAGCGCCGGCGCGACCGCGAGGCCGGCGACCAGGACCGTCAGCCGGACGTCGCCGGTCCCGATCGTGTAGACGAAGGCGGCGAAGAGCGCGCCCATCACGGCGATCCCGAGCGAGAGCCGCGTGCGGCGGTCGCTGAGGTCCGGGCGCGGCAACGAGCCGGTGGAGAGCATCGCGCTATCCCGGCCTCTCAGCGCGGTCGATCGTCCGTGAATCCTCGCGCGTCACGCGCCCTCCAAGCAAGTGTCCGACTCGTTACCGGTATACCCAATTCCTCGTCGCCGCGTCGCCCCTGCGATCAGCGAGCGCAGCCGTTCGCTGGTGCGCGTCCCGTCGAAATCCGTCTCGACCCGCCGCCGTGCCGCTTCGCGAAGCCGGGCTCGGAGCCCCGGGTCCGCCGCGACCCGCGCCAGCGCCTCGGCGAGCGCGGCGGGATCGGAGTGCGGGACCAGCACCCCCGTCGTCGCGTCGACGAGCTCGCCGACGCTCCCGGAGTCGGTCGCGACGACGACCGCGCCGGCGGCCATCGCCTCGATCAGCGCGACCGGGACCCCCTCCATCAGCCCGCCGGGCCGCTCCACGCTCGAGATCACCGAGACGTCGAAGGCGCCGGCCTCGAGCCGGGCCAGCAGCTCGTCGTGCGGGACCCCGCCGGCCAGGTGCACCGCGCCGTCGAGCCCGGCGGCCGCGATCTGCCGCGCCAGCGCCTCGCGCAGCTCGCCCTCGCCGGCCAGCGTGCAGTCGAAGGCGACGCCGCGGTCGCGCAGCAGCGCCAGCGCCTCGATCAGGAACGCGTGCCCCTTGACCGGGACGAGCCGGGCGGCGCACAAGATCCGCAGCGGGCCGCCGCCGGGCGCGCCGTCCGGCACGGCGCGGGGCGCGGGCAGCCCGACGCCGAGCCGGACGAGCGCGACCTTCGCGGGGTCGCCGCCGGTCAGGCGGAGCAGGTCGGCGCGGCCGCGCTCCGAGATCGTCCGCACGAAGGCGGCGTCGCGGAGCTTCCGCGCCGCCATGTTGTTCTCGTAGAGGTCCCAGCGGTGCGTCGTCGCGCTGAACGGGACGCCGGCGATCCGCGCCGCGAGCCACGCGACGGTCGCCGGGGTCGAGAGCCAGTACGCGTGGAGGTGCTCGAAGCCGCGGCGCCGCGCGAGCTCGCCGAGCGCGAGCCCCTTCGGGACGACGGCGAGGTTCTTCAGCTTCCCCCGCATCGGGTAGCGCTCGGCGAGGATCGCGGCGATCCCGCCCAGCGCGGCGCGCGGGCGGCGCAGCACCGCGCGCAGCGCGAGCGCGAACGTGGAGAGGCCGGCGAGCGGGAGCGCCAGCACGTCGGCCGGGACGGCGTCGTAGCCGAACCGGCGCTCCGCCGGCGTGGTCGGGAAGAGCGTGACGCGCTCGAACGCGGGCGCGAGCGCGCGCAGCTCGGTGTCGAGGAACGGCTCCGCGCGCCCGAACGGATACTTCGCCGAGACGATGCAGAGCCTCACGGCAAACCTTGTACCCGCTCGCTCGCCGTCGCTAGGCGGCGCTTTCCGCGGCGAGCGTGAGCGGGACCGGCGCGCCCTCGCGGTGGACGTCGGCGTCGATCGCGCGGCGGAACCCCGCGCTCAGGAACGGCCGCTCGAAGACCAGGTAGAACCCGTACGCCGCGACCAGCACGGCCGCGATCACCGCGGCCCACACCGCGGCGCTCAGCGCCGGGCCGGCGTGGATCCGGTAGAGCACGGCGCCGACGAGGTCGACGATCGGCGCGTGGATCAGGTACAGGCTGTACGAGAACGTGCCGAGGAAGACGATCGGGCGCGCGGCCAGGAAGCGCGCCGGCAGGATCCGCTCGCTGAGGTGCGCGGCGACGAAGAACAGCGCGATCGAGAGGCCGAGCAGCAGGTCGTAGCCGGCCGCGAAGATGTCGGACCGCGCGCCGTCACGGTACTGCGTGAGCGCCGCGACGGTGACCGCCGCGGAGACCAGCGCGAGGACGTTCCAGGGCACCTTCGGCAGCTCGCGCCGCGCGCACAGATCGGCCGCGATCATCCCCATCGCGAACAGCACCACAAGCCACGGAACGCTCCAGTCGAGATACCAGCCGAACTGGTGCGGCGCGAACCCGACGATCACCGCCGCGACGAACGGCGCGACCAGCCCGAAGCGACGCCACAGCGGGACCAGCAGCAGCGCGAAGACGACGTAGATCTGGCATTCGAGCGCGATGCTCCAGAGCGGCCCGTTCAGGTACTCGGTCGTCGCGTAGAACAGGTTGTGGATCAGCGCGAGGTGCAGCGCGATCGCGATCGCGATGTGCGGGACGTTCGCGTGCCCGCCGAGCAGGATCGCCGACGCCGCGAACGGGATCGCCGAGAGCAGCACGACCGGGACGTACGCCGGCATCAGCCGCCGCGCGCGCCGCAGGAAGAACCGCTTCGCGTTCAGCGGTTTCCCCTCGCGCTGCGCGACCGGCAGCCCGAGACAGAACCCGGAGACGACGATGAACGCCGCGACCGAGAAATGCCCGTACTGCAGGAACGGCGTCGCGGCGAACCACGCGCCGAGCGTCGCGGTCGCCGGGTGCTGGATCGCCGTCTGCCAGATGTGGAAGACGAACACGTAGAGCGCCGCGACGCCCCGCAGCCCCTCGACGTGCGGATAGTACGTGCGCGCGGTCGCGGTCGCCGGGGCGGCGCTCATCGCGCGCGGCCTACGCGGCCTTGTGGAAGAGAACTTCGGCGGCGGTCTTCAGGACGATCGCGACGTCCATGAACAGCGACCAGTTCTCGACGTAGAAGAGATCGCCGCGCAGCTTGTCGGGGACGTCGTCGAAGCCCAGGACGCGCTTGCCGTAGACCTGCGACCAGCCGGTGATCCCCGGCGCGACGAGATGGCGCTCCGCGTAGCGCGGATACTTCTGCTCGAACTGCTCGACGAAGACCGGGCGCTCGGGGCGCGGGCCGACGATCGACATGTCGCCGCGCAGCACGTTGATCAGCTGCGGCAGCTCGTCGAGCGAGGTGCGGCGGATGAACTTCCCGACCTTGGTGACGCGCGCGTCGCCGGCGGTCGCGAGCTTCGCGCCGTCCTTCTCGGCGTCGAGGCGCATCGAGCGGAACTTCAGGATGTGGAACGTCTTGCCGTCGCGGCCGACCCGCTCTTGGCGGTACATCACCGGCTCGCCGTCCTCGAACGAGATCGCCGCGGCGACGATCGCCATCACCGGCGCGAACACGACCAGCGCGAGCGCCGAGACGGTCAGGTCGAAGAGGCGCTTCCCGAGCCGCGCGCCGGGCTGCGTCGCCTTGAGCGGCCGCGCGACGATCAGCGCCTGCTTCCCGATCGACTCCATGTGAAGGTCGTATGCGTGGACGCGGATCCGCGGCGGCGCGAAGGCGATCGTCATCCCGATCCGCTGCGCGGCGGCGAGCACCTGCGGCATCATCGAAGGCGCGAGGATCTCGGTGAAGACGAGCGTGTCGCAGCCCCACGCGGCGGCGTGCTGGAACCACGGCTGCGCGGCGACGGCGTCGGGGCTCAGCGCGCCGATCCCGTCGATGTTCGGGACGGCGAGGCGGAAGACGCGGGCGTTGGGGAGCGCGCGCATCGCGTCCTCGGCGTACTCGAGGCGCGAGGGATGTCCGACGACCGCGATGCGGCGCGGGCGCGCCATGATGACGGCGTCGCGGACCCGGTGCGCGATCGCCCGCGAGATGCCGACCATCGCGATCGCGAAGAGGAGCGCGAAGATCGCGACGACGCGCGAGGTCGAGATCATCGGGAAGATCGAGAAGACGATCAGGACCGGCGCGGAGGCGAGCGCGAGCGCGGCGGCGGCGTGGTAGAACTCGTCGCGGACCGACATCGCGAACGAGCGGCGGTAGAGGCCGAGCTGCCAGAACACGACCACCGTCAGCACGGCGGTCAGCGTCGCCGGAACCGCGACGTGGCGGACGGCGAGCTTCGAGGCCCAGAAGCTCTGGACGAACCGGCCGGCGAGGTACGTCGCGGCCAGGAACAGCACGACGTCCATGACGACGAGCGCCGCCACCCAGGCACGAGAGAACGAATGCACGCCGGGACGTGCATCTTCGTGAGGGAGAGCTGCGAATTCGTGTTCGAGTGCCACGGCCATTGTCGGTGCGATCCTTGCGTGTGACGATCGCGCATCGTTGCGCACATCACATTTCGCCACCGGGCATTGGGCCTAAGTGAAGCCTTGGTCCTCACCTCTTGGGTTCATAGGCCCTCAAATTGGGACAGGACGAGGCCTACGGCCCAAGTCGAACGTCCTGTGCTCATCCCTCCGAATTGAGGGGTGCGGACGCGCGTGCGTCCGCCGCGTCAGCGCGGAGCGGCGAGCTGCATCACGGCGATCCAGGCGTAGGGCTGGATCGCGGGGACGCTGAGCAGCGCGCGGTCGAGCGCGGAGAGCGCGCCCAGGACCGGCTTGAAGAGCGGGGTCTTCGCGAAGGCGACGGCGCCGAGCGCGGCCAGATGGTAGTAGCGGATCCGCACCTGGCCGAAGCGGCGGCGCGCGTCGGCGAGGTCGGCGCGCAGCAGCGGGTGCTCGTCGGGGGTCCGCTGGCCGGGGGTGACCTTGCGGTAGAGGTTGATCAGCGCGTTGTGGCCGAGCGGCTCGACGAAGACGGCGCGGCCGCCGGGCGCGAGCAGCCGCGCGATCTCGGCGTAGGTGCGGGCGAGGTCGAGGTGGTGGAGGATCCCGCTGCCGACGATCAGGTCGAACGAGGCGTCGGGGAAGGTCGTGTGCTCCGCGTCCATGACGAGGAACTCGGCCTCGAGCCCTTCGCGGGCGGCGTGCTCGCGGGCGATCTGCATCGCGACCGGCGAGATGTCGATCCCGGTGACGTGCGCGCCGCGGCGGGCGAGGTCGAAGGCGTGGCTCCCCGGTCCGCAGCCGTACTCCAGGACGCGCTTCCCCGCGCAGCCGTCGAAGATGAGATCGCGGTGGAGGCCGTACGACTCGTCGGCGATGCGGTAGAACACGCCGGTGCCGCCGCGCGGCTTGGCGTCGCCGAAGACCTTGTCGTGGAACTCTTGCTCGCGCGCCTTGCGGTCGCCGTCGGCGATCATCTCAGGTGCGGTATACCCGGGTGCGCGCCCGTCAACCGCCTAGTTGCTGAGGCCGTGAGCGACGAGCCAGCCGATCACGGTGCAGTCGACCATCGCCATGGCGATGAGCCCGAACATGAGCATCTCGATCGAATTGAGCCGTTCCGTGCGCGGCTTGGCCTTGAATGACGCGCGGGGTGTCCGCGCGTGAAGTCCCGATTCCATGGGCGCTCCTCTCGCGAAGATTCGACTGCGGCGGCCGCCGGTAATCTTCTCTATCGGCACTCCGAGCCAGCGACGTTAACCCGCCCGAGCAAGTGTGACGCCGAGCCGAACAAGGGGCCGGAACGGGCGAGCGCGGTATCGTGCCGCATGGCGATTCGGTTCGGACTCGCGCTGGCGGCGTGCGGCATCATCGTGACGAGCGGCACGGCGGCTCGAGCGCAGCAGGCGTTGCCGTTCGACCAGATCAGCGCCGCGCTGAACGGGGTGCACCAGTTCTCGCAGGTCGCGATCGCGCCGGACGGGCGGCGGATCGCGTACGTCGAGAGCGCCGGGGACCGGAATGCGATCCGGCTGGCGGACCTAGGGGGTGGCGCAGCGGGGCAGGGCGCGGCCGTTGCGCGGCTTGGTGCGGCCAGAACGATCAGCGCGTGCCCCGGGCGGGCGTGCGACGAGACGGAGGTCACGTGGTCGCCGGACGGGCGGCGGGTGGCGTTCGTGACGGCCGGCGCGAACGGGCAGCCGCAGATAGCGGTCGCGGACGTCGCGGGGAGCGGTGCCGTCGCGGCGCGGGTGGTGACGGCGGCGAAGGGGCCGCTGTCGACGCCGCGGTGGTCGCCGGACGGGACGCGGATCGCGTTCCTGTACTCGCCGGGCGCGCCGAAGGTGCCGAGCCCGCTCAACCCGTCGACGCCCGACGCCGGCGTGGTCGGGTCGAAGATCTACGAGCAGCGGCTCGCGGTGATCTCCGTGCCGGCGAGTTCGTCTGCGACTTCCGGGTCGTCGGGCGCGCGGGCGATCAAGCTGCTCGGGCCGGCGGATCTGAACGTGTACGAGTTCGACTGGTCGCCGGACGGGACGCGGTTCGCCGCGACGGCCGCGCACGGGAACGGCGATGCGAACTGGTGGATCGCGCAGCTCTACGCGATCGACGCGGCGAGCGGCGCGGCGAAAGCGATCCACAAGCCGGAGCTGCAGATCGCCTCGCCGCGCTGGTCCGGCGACGGCAAGCGGATCGCGTACATCGGCGGGATCATGAGCGACGAGGCGATCACCGGCGGCGACGTCTACATCGTCCCGGCGAGCGGCGGCGCGGCGACCGACGTGACGCCGGGACTGAAAGCGTCGGTGACGACGATCGCGTGGAACGGTTCGCCGGCGCGGATCCTCGCGACGGAGCTCGCCGCCGATCGCATGGTGATCGCGTCGGTCGACGTCGCCGCGAAGACGCAGCGGCAGCTCTGGAGCGGCCAGGAGACGATCTACGCGAAAGGCTTCGCGGGGCTCGCACCGGGCGACGAAGGCGTGTCGGTCTCGCGCGACGGGAAGACCGCGGCGACGATCCGGCAGTCGATCATCGCGCCGCCGGAGATCGCCGTCGGCGCGCTCGGCGCGCTGCACGCGGTGACGTCGGCGAACGCGCGCGTGCGGCGGTTGACCGGTGCGGCGCGCAGCGTGACGTGGGCGAGCGAAGGCGCGAGCGTGCAGGGCTGGCTGATCTTCCCGCCCGGCGCGAAACCCGGCACGAAGTACCCGATCGTGACGTACATTCACGGCGGGCCGGCGTTCGCGCACTATCCGCTCTTTCCGAGCGGTCCGTTCGCGTTCGAGGCGGCGCTCGCGGCGCGCGGTTACATCGTCTTCGAGCCGAACCCGCGCGGCAGCTACGGCCAAGGCGAAGCGTTCACGCGCGCCAACGTGAAGGACTTCGGCTACGGCGACCTGCGCGACGTCCTGCTCGGCCTCGACGAGGTCGGCCGCACGATCCCGGTCGATCCGAACAAAGTCGGACTCTTCGGCTGGAGCTACGGCGGCTACATGACGATGTGGGCGCTCACGCAGACGAACCGCTTCAAGGCCGCGGTCTCGGGCGCGGGCCTCTCCGACTGGCTCAGCTACTACGGCACGAACGAGATCGACACGTGGATGATCCCGTACTTCGGCGCGAGCATCTACGACGATCCGGCGGTCTACGCGAAGAGCTCACCGATCAACTACATCAAGCAGGTGAAGACGCCGACGCTCATGGTCGCCGGCGACCGCGACGCCGAAGTCCCGGTGACGCAGTCCTACGAATACTGGCACGCCCTGCGCGACCATGGAGTTCCGACGCAGCTCGTGATCTACCCCGGCGAGGGGCATCTGTTCTACAAGCCCGCCGACCAGCAGGACGTGTTCAGGCGCGTAACGGGCTGGTTCGACCGCTGGCTTTCCAAATAAATCGATGTCCGCCACGACGTCACCATGGCGCCCGGCCACGATGTCACCCTGAGCTTGTCGAAGGGTGAGCCGGCGCGACGCCCGTCAGCCGCCGCGCGTGTCGTTCGGGCTCAGCACCGGGACTTCGCGCGCGCGCGCCGCGAGCAGCGTGAGCAGCTCCGCTTCCGGATACGCGCGGTTCGCGTCGATCCCCGGTGGTGCGGGAGCGAGCGGGATCAGCGTCGCCGCTTCGCCCTCCGCGCCGACCGGCTGCAGCCAGAGCGCGTGCACGTAAGGTGCGCCCGCCGGCGCCGGCGTGCGCCCCGATCACGGCTCCCGCGACACCTTCGCGCTGAACGTGACGAAGAGTTCCGGCTGTCGGAGCGGTGCCGCCGGCAAAAGCAGTGCACCGCCGGAGACGGTCGGAAGCGGGACCGCGTAGCGCATCGAGGTGAACGCGTCGACGTAGCGGTGCAGCGCGTTGGTCGCGACGAACGTGACGCTCGAGGTCGGCGAAAGGACGCGCGTGCCGCCCAGCGTCAGCAGCCAGTACGCCGGCAGACCGTTCGCGTTGTTGCGCGGCTTGAAGATCCCGTTCGCGATGAGCTCGGTCCGGCGGTCGCCGAACGCGTAGTCCGCGGTGAGCGAAGCATCGAACGGCTCGACGCCGGGCAACTGCCGGTTCACGATGTATGGCGAGTCCGGCGCGAGCAGCGCCTGCGACCGCGAGCGCAACAACGCTTCGTGCAGCCGCGCCGCAGCTTGCAGCGTCATGCGCGGGGAGGGCTTCCAGCTGCCGGCAAGCTCCAGCCCGCGGTACTCCACGCGCAGCCCGGCGACGTCGCGAACGAGGTAGATCGACGGCGCCGCGGCGCCGCATCGACCGAACGTGGCGTACCCGTTCAGCAGCGCGGCCGCAAAATTCGGCGGCAGCGCACCGGGCGGATATGCGCCGAGCGGCGTGTCGGCGTTCGAGACGGTCACGCCGCCGTCGACGGTGTCGAACGCCTGCGCCGACACGCTGCCGCGCGCCGATTCGAGGAAGCTGCCGAGGCGGAGATGGCGCTCGTGCACGGCGGTCGCGACGTCGTTCGGCGCCTTCGCGCGGATCGCGTTGCCGTTGCAGTCGTATTGCGCCGCCGCGGGATCGTCGAACGCCTGGAGCGCGCCCGCCGGGACGGCATGACCGCCGATGCCCAGCGTGCCGAAGATCCGCCGCCCGCGCGCTCCGAACGAGGCGTTGCCTTCCGCGTAGAGCGCGGTGCGCCCGGGTCCGCGCGATTCCGCGGTCAGCCCGATCGACTCTTGCGCCGACGGCGCGGGCCGCCGGACGTAGACGACTTCCATTCGCTGCGACGAGCGCTCGGATCGCTGGCTGGTCGCGAACGCGCTTCCGAAAGCGCTGCTCGCGGTGTCGAGGCCGACCGTCGCTCGCGAGGCCGCGACGTTGACGTTCAGCGTCTTGCCGTCTTGAATGAAGTCGATGAGCGAGGCGTCGAGGATGTCGAGCCGCAGCGTCTGGTCGCTCACGAACGGGAGCGGCTGCAGTGCGACGACGCGGTCGCGGTAGTCCGACGTTTGGCGCGTGCGGATCGTCGTCGCGTTGAACTTCGTCTGCCAGCGCCCGATCTCGCCTTCGAGCTGCAGCTTGCTCAGCGCCGACGACGAGCGGACGATGTTTCCGGGCCCCGCGCCGCTCGGGAGCGGGCCGTCGAAGAGGACGTCGACGGGCAGCATCGTCGTTCCGCGCAGGAGCGTCTCCGCCGTCGCGGCGAAGCGCTCGCCGAGCGGGAAGCTCACTTTCGCGAGCACTCCGTCGGCATGGAGCGCGCCGGAGTGCTTGTACGTGAGCCCGCTGGTGTCGAGATAGGTGGCGTTCGTGAGCGGGCTGCGCTGGGTTCGGACCGTGCCTTACAGCACGTACCCGATCGAGCCGCTCGTCCCGCGCACACCGAGCTGAGTCGAGCCGGCGCCGAAGCCGCCGGCCGTCTCGCGCAGCGTGTACTCCGGATACGACGTGGGACCGAGCGTATAGAAGTCGACCTCGGTCTTCGCGTCGTCGAGCTGCGCCGATTGGAGCAGATCGGCGTCGAGGGCGCGCAACGCGCCCGGCTCCGGGATCCGGGCGCCGTCGAACGTGTACTGCGTGAGCCTCGGATCGCGGCCCTCGAGCGAGACGCCGAG
>DATHLL010000227.1:0-2323 GCA_035488195.1 Candidatus Elarobacter sp.
CGGGGACGATCAATCGCCGGCTTCGCGCTCGAGCGCCTCGCGCTCGTGCTCCGCGCGCGTCCCGCGCCGCGGCTTCGGCTCGATCGGCCCCGCGCCGCTCTTCTGCCGCACCGCGAGCCACTGCTCCGCGCCGAGCCGCCCGAGCGCGGGCGGGGTTTCCTTCTTCTTCGTGCCCTTCGCTTTCGCCATCACCGTGCTCCGGGAGTCCCCTTCGTCCCGCGCCGCGAAGCGTCCCACGATGCCGATCATCGAGACGCGCGACCTGCGCAAGGTGTTCCGGTCGCTCGTCCGCCGGCCCGGCGTCGCCGGGACGCTGCGCACGCTCTTCTCGCGCGACTACGAAGACAAGGTCGCCGTCGAGGGCGTGACGATGGCGCTCGACGAGGGCGAGCTGGTCGGCTACATCGGCCCGAACGGCGCCGGGAAGTCGACGACGATCAAGATGCTCACCGGGATCCTCGTGCCGACCTCGGGCAGCGTGCGCGTCGCGGGGCTGGTCCCGTGGGAACAGCGCAAGCGCAACGCGCGCAACATCGGCGTCGTCTTCGGGCAGCGCTCGCAGCTCTACTGGGACCTCCCGCTGATCGAGTCGTTCGAGCTGCTGCGCGCGATCTACGGGATCAAGCCGGACCGCTACAAAGCCAACCTGGCGCACTTCACCGAGATCCTGGAGATGGAGCCGTTCCTGCGCACGCCGGTGCGCCAGCTCTCGCTCGGGCAGCGGATGCGCGGCGACTTCGCGGCGGCGATGCTGCACGACCCGCGCGTCGTCTTCCTCGACGAGCCGACGATCGGGCTCGACATCGTCGCGAAGGAGGCGATCCGCGAGTTCGTCGCCCGCGTCAACCGCGAGCGCGGCACGACGTTCATCCTGACGACGCACGACCTCGCCGACGTCGAGCGGCTCTGCCGCCGCATCGTGCTGATCGACCGCGGAACGCTCGTCTACGACGGCGAGATCGACGTGTTGCGCGACCGCTACGGCACGCACCGCACGCTGGTCGTCACGCTCGCCGAGAGCGCCGGCTCACTGGAGGTCGAAGGCGCCGAGACCGAGTCGCGCGAGGGCGACGTGTGGCGGCTGCGCTTCGACCGCCGCCACGTCTCCGCCGAGGTGCTGATCCGCCGCGTCGCCGACCGCTACTGCGTGAACGACCTCTCGATCGAGGAGCCCGAACTCGAGTCGATCATCCGCCGCATCTACCTCGAGGGTTACACCCCCGAGGACGCGGCGGCGGTCACGGAACGCGGGTGATCAACTGCTCGTGCGCGTTCACGCCCAGGCTTCCGGGGGACGACTGGTGCTCCGCCCCGTCGCTGTGATAGATCAGGACGAGCTGCGCGCCCGAGGGGATCGGGTTCGGCGAGTCGACCGCGATCAGCCCGTTCCCCTCGCGGTCGGCGAGGAACGAGTTCGAGGCGCCGACGATGTCGACCGGCGTCAGCACGACGCCGACGCGCCCCGCGAGCTGCCGGATGAACAGGCTGTAGCGCCCCATCGGGATCAGCCCGTGGAACGAGGCGCGGACGCGCACGCCGCCGCTCCCGCCCATCAGCGGCTGGAAGTCGGCGTCGCCGGTCGCGGAACGCCAGTCGGCGATCGAGACCTTGAGCGGATCGCCGTGCGCGTTGGTGAGCTGCGCGCTCGGCGAGTCGTTGTCGGACGGCGGGCGGATCCCGGCGTCGTGCATCCCGCCGCCGTTCGGGTCGGTCTGCGCGGGCGCCGCCGAGTCGCGGACGAAGACGTGCGCGGGCTGCGCGGTCGTTTGCGCGTTCACGGGCTGGAACGCCGCCCCGAGAAGCGCGAGAGCAACGGCTGCTAGCATATGTCCATAGTACGAAGCGAGCCAGCCCCGCGTTCCATCGGCGAGATCCTCGCCCCCTACGCCGCGTTCGCGGCGAAGGCGTTCTCGCGCGAGGCGACCTACCGGATGGAGGTCTTCACCAACGTCGCCTCGCTGCTGGTGCGGCTGTATCTGATGAAGACCGTCTGGACCGCGCTGTACGCGCAGAACGCCGCGCCGGCCGGGGTCCCGCTCCACGCGGTGATCACGTACACGACCGTCGCGCTGCTGATGTCGCTGGTGCTCGAGATCGACGGGACGCGCGCGATCCGCGAGAAGATCCGCGAGGGGACGATCGCGACCGACCTGATGAAGCCGATCAGCCTCCCGCTCTACTTCTTCAGCGACGGCGTCGGGATGACGCTGCTGCACGCGCTGCTGATCGTCCCGGCGCTGATCGCCTCGCTGCTGATCGTGCACGTCGACGTCCCGCCGCCGCATGTCCTCGCCGCGTTCGCGCTGAGCTTCCTGCTCGGCTA
>DATHLL010000228.1:0-3367 GCA_035488195.1 Candidatus Elarobacter sp.
GGCCGCGCTGGCGCGCACCGCGCCCGGCGGCCGCATCGTCGTCATCAGCTTCCACTCGCTCGAGGACCGCATCGTGAAGCAGAGGTTCAAGGAAGATCCCCGCGTCCGCGCCCTCACCCGCAAGCCGCTCGTCGCCGACGAGGCCGAGCTCGCCGCGAACCCGCGCGCGCGCAGCGCGAAGCTCCGCGCCGCCGAGCGCGTCGAAGCCGAGGTGGCGGCGTGATCGCCCCCGAGCTGCTCCCCGAGTACGAGCCGCAGCCGCGCCGCGCGCGCCCCGAGCGCGCGCGCTCCGACCGCGCGCGCCACGCCGCGCGCCGGCGCAAGCACCGGACGCGCCGCGCGATGCACCGCCCGGCGGTCGCGATGATCCTGCTCGCGTTCGCGCTGCTCGTCCCGCTGCTGATCTACGTCACGCTGACGGCGAACCTCACCTCGCTGAACTTCGCGCTCTCGCGCGCCGAGCACGAGCGGACCGCGCTCTCGACCGAGACGCAGCGCCTCGACGACAAGATCGCCGGCCTGCAATCGCCCGAACGCCTCGCCGCGCTCGCCGCGAAGCTGCGGCTGCACGACCCGCACGTCTACGCCGTCGTGCGCCTCCCCGATCCGAAGCAGCCGCAACCTCGCCCGACCGGGATCGCGCTGCTCGGCGCATGGTTTAGCGGGGCACGATAATTGGCGGCGCGTGCGTTTGCGCGCGTCGCACCGGTACGGGCGAAAGTCTCGCTCGTCGCGGTCGTCGCGCTCGCGATGCTCCTGGCGGGACGGCTCGGCGAGCTGCAGATCCGCGAAGGCCCGAAGCTCGCGGGCCAGGCGCTGCGCCAGCACGCCGAGATCGTCGACTCGTTCGCGCGGCGCGGCGCGATCCTCGACCGCACCGGCGGCGTCCTCGTCCGCTCGCTGCCGTCCGAGTCGATCTACGCCGCGCCGCCCGAGGTCGCCGACGCGCACGCGACCGCGCTGAAGCTCGCGCCGCTGCTCCGCAAGCCGGCGCGCGACCTCGAGCCCGCGTTGCGCGACAAGACCGAGTTCCGCTGGCTCGCGCGCAAGGTCTCGCACGAGGTCGCGCAGCGCGTCGAGGCGCTGAACCTCCCCGGGATCGGCACGAAAGGCGAGGAGACGGGACACCGCTTCGTCACCTCGGGCCGGCTCGCGTCGACCGTCGTCGGCTTCACCGGCACCGAGGAGAACGGTCTCGACGGCCTCGAGTACGCGCAGGACGCGCTGCTGCGCGGCAAACCGGGCCGCGTGCGGATCGAGGCCGACCAGTTCGGCCGCTCGATCCCGTTCGGCGAGACGCACGTCGTCGAGAAAGCGGTCGCGGGCAACACGATCGTCACCACGCTCGACCCGTACCTGCAGTTCGAGTCGGAGCGCCTGCTGCGCGCGGCGGTGAAGAAGTGGAGCGCGCGCAGCGGGACCGCGATCGTGATGGACCCGTGGAGCGGCGAGCTGCTCGCGGTCGCCAACGTCCCGGACTTCGACCCGGCGCGGTTCGGCGCGTTCCCGCCCGACGCGTGGCGCGACCGCGCGATCGCCGACGCGTACGAGCCCGGCTCGACGTTCAAGCTGATCACCGCGGCGGCGGCGCTCGAGAGCGGGAAGTTCCCGCCGAACGTGCGCTTCCCGGCGCGCGACGCGCTGGAAGTCGGCGGCCGCACGATCCACAACGCCGAGGACGGGATGATGGCCGCCGGGATGGGCGGGAGCGAGTCGATCGAGCAGATCATCGCGTACTCGCACAACGTCGGCGCCGCCGAGATCGGGCTCGCGACCGGCGCGACGGCGATGAACCGCACGATCCGCAAGTTCGGCTTCGGCGACCCGACCGGCGTCGAGCTCCCCGGCGAGAATCCCGGGATCGTCATCGATCCGAAGGACTTCAGCGGCTCGACGCTCGCGACGGTCTCGTTCGGCCACAGCATCTCGACGACGCCGCTCGCGCTCGCCCGCGCGTACGCGGCGATCGCGAACGGCGGCCTGCTGCTGCGCCCGCGGATCATGGCGGCGATCGAGGACGCGGACGGGAAGACGGTCTACCGCTACGGTCCGGAGATCGAGCGGCGCGCGATCTCCGCGCGCACCGCGGCGACGCTGCGCGGCTACCTCCGCGCCGTCGTGCTCGAGGGGACCGGCAATCCGACCGCGCGCGTCGCCGGCTACACGACCGCCGGCAAGACCGGGACCGCGCAGGTCGTCGAGAACGGCCGCTACCTCGGCGGCGCGTACGTCGCCTCGTTCATCGGGATGATCCCGGCCGAGCGCCCGCGCTACGTGATCCTGGTGAAGGTCGAGCGCCCGCGCGGCTCGATCTACGGCTCGCAAGTCGCAGCGCCCGTTTTCGCGCAGCTCGCCCGCGCCGCGATGTTCCACGCCGGCATCATGCCGGCCGCCGGCCCGGCCGCGACGCGCTTGGTTCCCACGGCGAAAACCGCGAAGAACGAGCGCTGAATGCGAGAGACTTCCCGACTCGTGGCCGCCCTGCCGGGCGCCCGCGTCGCCGGCTCGCTCCCGCCGTCGGTCGACGCGATCGCCACCGACTCGCGCGCCGTGAAGCCCGGCACGCTCTTCATCGCGCTGCGCGGCACCCGCACCGACGGCCACGCGCACCTCGCCGACGCCCTCGCCCGCGGCGCCTCGGTCGTCGTCGTCGAAGACCCCACCGTTTCGCCGAACCCGAACGCCACGTCGCGCCAGCCGAACGAGACGTCGCCCCGCCCGACCGTCACGTCGCCCCGCTCGAACGACACGTCGCCTCGCCCGAATGTCACCCTGAGCCTGTCGAAGGGTGAGCCCTCGCGCCACGACGTCGCGATCGTCACGGTCGCCGACACGCGCCTCGCCGCCTCCGCGCTCGCCGACGCGTTCTTCGACCACCCTTCGCGCGACCTGACCGTCATCGGCGTCACCGGAACGAACGGCAAGACGACGACGACGCACCTGATCCGCGACGTGCTCGAGTCGGCCGGGATCCCGTGCGGCGTGATCGGCACGCTCGGCGGCGCGTTCCGCGAGCACCGCTGGCCGCTCTCGAACACGACGCCGCTCGCGCTCGAGCTGCACGGCCTGCTCGCCGCGCAGCGCGACGCCGGCGCGAAGGCGGTCGCGATGGAAGTCTCCTCGCACGCGCTCGCGCTCGAGCGGGTCGACGACGTGCGCTTCGTCGCCGGCGTGCTCACCAACATCACCCGCGACCACCTCGACTTTCACGGCACGATGGAACGGTACGTCGCCGCCAAGCGCCGTCTCTTCGAGCTGACGCCCGCAGCGGCGGTCAACGTCGACGATCCGTACGGCGCAATCGTCTACGACGAGCTCCCCTCCGCCTCGCGCGCGCTCGGCTACGCGATCGACGCGGCGCCGCGCC
>DATHLL010000229.1:0-4500 GCA_035488195.1 Candidatus Elarobacter sp.
CTACGACTTGCCGGGCTCGGTCGAGGCGTACACGCAGGAGGCCGGGCGCGCCGGCCGCGACGGCGACCCCTCGAAGTGCATCCTCGTCTACCGCATGAGCGACACGCGCGTGCAGAACTACTTCCTCACCGGCAAGTATCCGGACGTCGAGGAGGTGCAGAAAGTCTTCGGGACGCTTGAGATCTTCGGCGAGCAGGAGGGCGGCGTGAGCCTCACCGACTTGCGCAAGATCACGCAGCTTCCGCTGACGAAGCTCAAAGTGATCCTGGCGCTGCTCAAGAAGAGCGGGTTCATCGAGAACGCGATGCGCGGGAAGTACGTGCTGACCGAGGCGGCGCGCGAGCAGCGCGAGATGGTGCTGAACCTCGCGAACTACGAGACGAAGAAGAAGTACGACCAGTCGAAGCTCGCGATGATGCTGCAGTACGCCGAGACCACCGGCTGCCGGCGGCGCTTCATCCTGAACTACTTCGGCGAGGACTACGACGCCGAGACGTGCGGGGCGTGCGACAACTGCCTGCAGGGGCACCGCGTGCTGACCTCGTCGGGATACCGCATCTCGGACATCGTGTATCATGCGAAGTTCGGGCAAGGCACCGTCGAGCGCGCCGAGAAGGACTTGGTCACGGTGCTGTTCCCGAACGTCGGCTACAAGACGCTCCTGGCGTCGGCCGTCTCGCGGGAGCCCGCCGCCCAGAAGATCGCCTGACCACCTTCGCCCCGGGATAGGAGCCGATTGCGACGCGTCCTCGCGCCGTTGACTAGCCTCGCGTTCGTCTGCGCTCTCGCGCTCGGCGCGCTCGCGCAAGTGAACCCGCCCGTACCGCCGCCTCCGTCGGGGCCCGTGAACCCGCCGGCCAACGCCGTCACCCCCGCGCCGAGCCCCGGCGTCTCGCCGTCCCCGGGCGAGTCCGCGTCTCCGGGAGCGTCACCGAGCCCCGGTGCGTCGCCGTCGCCCGGTGCCGTGCCGGCGGGTGAGCCGACGCCGTCGCCGACGGCCGTTCCCGGGGCGACGCCGGGCCCGGGTGAGTCGCCCGCGCCGCTCGCGACGCCGACGCAGCCGCCGATCATCGTCGAGCCGCCTCAGGTCAGCGTCGAGCCGGGAAAGACCGTCGCCGCGCGCGTGAACAGTTCGCTCGGCGCGCTGACCGCGACGGTCGCCGACGCGGCGATCGCGACGGTCGTCGTCGACCAGACGCAACGCGTCCTGTACGTGAGCGGCGTCGCCGTCGGCACGACGACCGTCACCGTGACCGACTCGCGCGGCGTGACGCGCGACGTGCCGGTGCGCGTCGCGTACGCCGCCGGGACGTACGCCGATCAGACGACGCTGCGCGTGACCGGGAACCCGTCGTCGGCGGAGTACCTGCGCGACGCGGTCGCGGACGCGGTCGAACGCGCGGCGACGTTCCGCCCCGGCGCGTCGGTCGACGTCTCGCCCGACCTGGTGCCGATCCACCGCGATCTCAAGGTCGACGACCGGATCGAGGTCGACGTCGCGGTCCGCATCGCCGGCAACGGGTATCTTCCGGTGAACGGGACGACGCACGTGCTCGTCGAGAACACCGCGCTCCCGGCGATCCAGCCGAACCGCCTGCTGGTGAGCGACTATCCCGAGCGGCTCACCGCGAACGGCGTGCTCTTCACCGCGCGGCTCGACCGCACGCAGGCGCAGCGGTTCCTGTACTATCACTACAACCCCGCCACCGAGCCGGCACGGCGGATTCTGCTGAAGGCACGGAATGCGTCGAACGCGCCGGCGACGGTGCAGATGATCGAAGGGAGCGCCGGGCCCGGCGTCAACGAGATGGAGGTCGGGCATCTCTCGACCAAGCGGTTCTTGGTGCGCGAGGCGCGCAACGAAGGGCGCGTGACGACGATCGCTCCCGGCGCGACGATCAACCTCGTCGATCATCCGCTGCCGCCGCAGATGGTCGTCAGCGCGATCTTGCAACTCCGTCTCGTGACCGGCGACCCGGTCGATCTCGCGCTGGTCGCGCAGGACGCGATGGCGCCGACCGATCAGTCGATCGACACGGCGCAGCTCCTCGCCGGCGGCGCGCCGCACGCGCGCGGCGTCTATCCGGTGCCGGAGTTCTTCTTCGAGCGTACGTACGACGTCGACGGCGAAGACCTCGACGTCACGATCGGTCAGCTTCCGCTGCCGAATCTGCGTCAGGGCGAGGCGCTCAGCGGCGACTACGGCGTCGAGCAGTCGATCAGCGTGACGATCGTCAACTCGACGCGCGGGCCGCGGTCGGTCGCGCTCTACGCGAATCCGCGCGGCGGGCGGGCGACGGGGACGTTCCTCATCGACGGCGTCCTCGTGCAGGCGCACGCGCTCGCGGCGTTCTCGCGGTTCAAGATCTGGCAAGAGCGGATCAACGCGGGGACGTACCGGCGGATCAAGATCGTCACGATGCCCGAGGGCGGGTCGTCGTATCCGCTGCGGCTCACGTTCGCGCCGGATGACGGGTCGGTGCCGCCCGGCGCTCCGGGGTCGCCGATCTACTGAGCGCTGTTGGGTTGTGGCGCGGCGGGGCGCTACACGACGGTGCTGCGGCGGGGACGCTCCCTGCGCGCATCCTGCGCTCCGGTCGCTCGGCGCGGCGTCGCTCTCGCGCATCCTGCGCTCCGCTCCTCCGCGACGCCCCTCCGCAGCACCGTCGTGTAGCACCCCGCCTCCGGCACGATTACGATATGCGAGCGTAGATCGCGCGTAGGTTTGCGGCGGCGGTGGTCCAGGCGAAGCGGCCGTGCGCGGCGGGGCGTTGCGTGTCGGCGTGGCGTTGCGCGGCTTCGCGGTCGGCGAGGAGCGTCGTGACCGCTTGGGTCCAGCCGTCCGTGTCATCGGGGTCGACCAGTTGCACGGCGTCGCTGGCGACCTCGATGAGCGATGAGGAGCGCGCCACGATCGAGGGGATGCCGGCGCACATGGCCTCGGCGAGCGCGTAGCCGAAGCCTTCATAGCGCGAAGGGATCAAGGCGCACGCCGCGCGGGCGTAGAGATCGTCGAGCTCATCTTCGGTCACGTAGCCGCGCAAGTCGAGACGGTCGGCGACGTTGAGCGCTTGCGCTCGCGCGCGCACTTCGTCGGCGTACGGTGTGTGCGGTCCAACGGAGACGATTCGCAACGACGGAATCGCTGGGAGCGTCTCGACGAGCACCCCGAGGTTCTTCCGCGCTTCGACGGTCCCGACAACGAGTGCGAAGGGGCGTTCGTCGGGATTCCGCGCGATGCGTGCGAAGCGTTCGTCCACGCCGGGATAGACGACGTTGACGCGTGCGTTCGAGTCGATGAGTTCGTTGTATTCGTTTGCGCTGAACTGCGAGTCGCAGACGATTGCGGCGGCATGGCGGTATGCGCGGGCTTGCAGCGTTCCGAAGTACGCGCGGGCATACGAGCGCGTGTGGGATTGCACGCGGTGCCAGGCGAGGTCGTGCACGGTGACGACGGTCGGGAGCGTGCGGACGAAGGGCATCGTGCCGGCCGATGCGTGCAGCAGCGTCGCGCCGCTGCGCGCGGCTTGCCACGGCAGCAGCAATTGATCCCAGAGCACGCGGCGATCGAAGCGCCACGGGTCGAGACGCGGTGCGCGCAGTTCGCGGATCTCCGTGCCGGCGGCGCGGAGCGCCGTGGCGAGGTCGCGCTGGTAGACGCCGATGCCGGTGGCGGTGCCGACGGCGAGCTGGGTGTCGAGAGCGACGATCAGAGGAGACAGCGCCTCAACGTCTCGCCGGCCAGCTTGTTGTCGAACGGGCCGGGGCCGTCGATGACGGCCCGGAATCTCGCCAGCTCGCGAACGCGCGTGAAGTACCGCCGTGCCGCGGCGCAGTCGCTTGCCATCGCGGCTGCCCACGAGAGCCCGAGCCACGCGTCGTAGCTGTTCGGGACGACGTCCGCCGCGCGGCGGTAGTACCGCAGCGACGCCTGCGCGTCCCCGTTCGCGAGTGACTGGTATGCGGCTGCGAGCAGATACGTCTCCTCGTTCGGAGCGAGATCGAGTGCGTGCTCGTACGACGCTTCGGCGTCGTGCCAATACCGCGAGCGCTCCGCCGGGTTCTGATAGCCCGCTCCCGCCTGCAACTCTCCGAGCCGCCACCACGCTTCGCCCAGCACCTCGCCCGCGCTCGGATCGTCACGCAACCGCGCTACCAGCCGCTCCTGGTACCCCAGTGCACGCTGAAGGTGGCGCGCGTCGATCGAGTCGATCAGCCTCTGCACGCGCAGGACGTCGCCCGCTCGAACGTACGCGTCGATCGCCGCATCGCGCGCGCCGCGCGCCTCCGCGATCTGCCCGCGCAGATCGGCGACGTCCACGTCGTCGGGCAGCCCGGCGATCAGGCGCGCGGCCTGATCGACGTCGCCGTCATGCACCGCCGCCGCCGCCCGCGCCTTCGGTCCGCCGATGAGCGGCCGCAACAGCTGCGGATCGACATCATGGAGCATCGCCGGCAACGAAGGCCGCACCGCAAGATCTCCATACGCCGCCGACGACG
>DATHLL010000230.1:0-3049 GCA_035488195.1 Candidatus Elarobacter sp.
CGGGCTCGACCACGCGACCGCGGCGCTGTGCGCCGAGGCACTCGGGCTGATGAGCACGATGCTCGAGGCGACGGTCGAGTACACCAAGCAGCGCGTGCAGTTCGGCGTTCCGATCAGCTCGTTCCAGGCGCTGCAGCACCGGATGGCCGAGATGTTCATCGAGCTCGAGCTCGCGCGCTCGATGGCGTACCTCGCCGCGATGACGCTCGACGGTAACGACCCCGTCGCGCGCCGCCGCGGGATCTCGGCCGCAAAGGCGCAGATCGCGAAGTCCGGCCGCTTCGTCGGGCAGAACGCGATCCAGCTCCACGGCGGGATCGGGATGAGCGAGGAGTACAAGGTCGGCCACTACTTCAAGCGCATGACGCTGGTCGAGCGGCTGCTGGGCGACGCCGACTACCACCTCGCGCGCTTCATCGCGGCGCGCGGCGCGAAATCTGAAGCGGGGACGCCGGCCGCGGTCGGGTAGCGGCTACGCGGTGACGCGCTCGGGCTCGAGCCGGAGCGTGCGAATCCACAGCGTCGTGATCGTCTCGATCAGCTTGTCGACGGACGGGCGGCGCGGCGCGAGCACCCACTCGAGCAGCAGATCGTGCGCGGCGCCGGCGATCGCCGCGCTGAGCAGCCGGCTGTCGACCGACTCCGGCTCGACGCGCTGCGCGGCCTTGGTCATCTTCTTCACGAACGCTTCGCGCTTCGCGCGGCGGTGCGCTTCGAGGTCGGCGTGCATCCCGACCGCTTCGATCGTGTAGATCTGCGCGAGCCGCGGATCGCTGGTCAGGTAGCGAAAGTACGCGGCGCTGCTGCGGCGGATCCGCTCCGCGGGGCTGCTCGAGACGTCACGCAGGGCTTCGACCGTGCGCTCGAACGTCGTCTCGGCGATCTGGTCGTAGAGCGTCCGCAGCAGCGTCTCGCGCGAGTCGAACTCTTCGTAGAAATGGCGCGCGGTGACGCCCGACGCCGTGCACAGCATCGGGATCGTCGTCTTCTGGAAGCCCGCGGTTCCGAAGAGCTGGAGCCCGGCCTGGAGGAGCCGTTCGCGCCGGTCAGCGCGGCGCTCAGGCGCCGAAAGGCCGGCGTAGAGGCGGCCCTTGGGGGCCGCCTTCGGCCCTTTGCCGCGTGCGCCGTTGGATGTGGCCTTGCCCGTCGCCATGGCGGCGTACTTCTTTGTCGCCGAGCAAGCGTCCCCGGCGGCCGAGCTAGGCGCTACCCGCGAGACCGCTTCTTGGCGCCGGACTTCTTAGCGCCGGACTTCTTGGCGGCAGACTTCTTGGCGCCAGACTTTTTCGCGGCCGATCTCCCGGCGCTCGACTTCTTCGCGCGGCCGCCGGCGCCACCGCTCGCGCCGCGCCCGGTCGCGGTACGACCGCCGCGGCCGCCGCGCATGCGGCGCTCCTTGAAGCGCTGCATCTCCTCGCCGAGCTGTTGGAGGCGTTCCTCGCCGAGCGCCTTGCGGGCCTCGTCGAAGATCGTGCTCTCCTCTTCCTTGACGTGGTGCTGGACCAGCTCTTTGAGGACCGTCACCTTCGCTTCGAGCGTCTCGTCGCGCCCGCGGACGGACTCGATCTTCGCGATCATGTCCTTGACCATGCCGTGCTCTTCGTTCGCCTCGAGGACGCTGTCGCGCTCGTCCTTGCCGCCCGCCTTGCGCAGCGCCGGATAGAACAGCGCCTCCTCCATCTCCGCGTGCACGGTCAGCGCTTGCAGGATCTTCGCGATCGCCCCGCGCCGTTGCGCCGCCGCCGTCTCCTCGCCGAGCGCGACCGCGAACAGCGCGTCGACTTCACGATGGTCCGAACGGATCAGTTCGAGCGCATCCGGTGCCGGCTGCTGCTCGCCGTTCCCGTCATCGCCCTTCCCGCGCCGCCCCAACACCCGCGAAACCGTCTCTTTGATATTCATGCTGCTCCTCGATCGGTCGTTCGGAGCGGGCATACCCGTCTCGCCACGAGGCTCAAACGTCGTTCGCGTGCACGTACTCCCACAAGATGTGCTGGATCAGATTGCTGCGCTTCCGGTGTTCTCGCGCCGCCAGCCTGTCGAGACGCTCGATGAGCGGCGCGCTCAACCGGATCGAGATCGGCGGGTTCGGGTTGGGTTCCGCGCGCACGACGGCGGCACGCGAAAGCTCGGCAGCGTGCGACCGGTCTAGACTCGATTCCGCGGCGCGCGAGCGGCGCGACTTCATTCCCGTCATGTGGTCACCTCGTCCGGTACGCCCGCTTCTCCGCCTCGTTCATGTCGCGGGCGGCGAAGACGCGAAACCGGCGGTCGCTGAGGAATTCGCCGACGGCGATCAGCAGCCGGCCGCCGCCGGTCTCGCCGAAGAGCTTGTAGTTATCTCCGTCGCGCAAGACGCGATAGGCGGCGGGCTCGCCGTCGATGCCGAAGACGATCTCTTCGATCTCGTCCGGCGTGACTCGATGCGCGGCCCACAAATGCTCGACGTTGTTCTCGTTCCAGAAGAGCTCCGCAATCCGCATCGCCGCCCCTGTGTATCGAATTGTAATACAAAGTAGGACGGAGCGCAAGCCACGCCGAACCTTCTCCAGGCGGCGGTGCCCGAGCGGCTCACGATCGAGTCGCTACACGTGGTGGTGGGCGAAGAGTGGTTCGGTGAGGGGGCGCAAGAACCAGGGCATCGTGGCTTGGACGATCGTGTCGATCTGCGGGTCCTCGGCGGTGACGATCGAGACGAGGGTCGAGCGGTGGAGGTCGCTGCGGAGCTCGGTCGGGAGCGGGAAGAAGAGCGCGACGTAGAGGACGGCCCAGATGCCGATCAGCGCTTTCACCGCGCCGACGGCGGCGCCGCCGAGCGCGTTGCCGATCCCGATCACCGGCAGCTTCGCGATCCGCGAGAGCACGCCGGCGATCACCAGGAGCGCCGCGTAGACGAGCACCGCGAACGAGATCATCCCGGCGATGTGCGCGCTGCCGTGGTCGAGGTGGAAAAACTGGCGCATCGCGGAGTCGAGCACGCCGGGATAGTGCAGCGCCGCCCAGATCGCCGCCGCGAGCGCGACGAAACCGCCGACCTCGCCGACGAAGC
>DATHLL010000231.1:0-2824 GCA_035488195.1 Candidatus Elarobacter sp.
ATCGCGTTGAACCTGAT
The DNA here is from genome assembly GCA_035488195.1 of Candidatus Elarobacter sp. Classification (GTDB taxonomy): domain Bacteria; phylum Vulcanimicrobiota; class Vulcanimicrobiia; order Vulcanimicrobiales; family Vulcanimicrobiaceae; genus Vulcanimicrobium. The sequence goes on from DATHLL010000231.1 coordinate 18, forward strand.
CGCCGGCTACGGCGGGTATCCGGCCTTCGGGAACGTCGTGTTCTTCGGGATCGGGGCGTACGCGACCGGTGTCGCGCAAGCGAACCTCCACGCGCCGTTCGCGGTCGGCGTCGCCGCCGCGGTCATCCTGAGCGCGGCGACCGCACTGGCCACCGGACCGCTCTTCTTCCGGCTGCGCGGACACTATTTCGCGATCGGGACGCTCGGGCTCAACGGCGCGGTTGCGCAGCTGGTGACGAACCTGCCACTCTCCGGCGGGGCAAAGGGTCTCTCGCTCCCCATCGTCAGCGGATCCCCGAGCGCGATCGCCGCATTCTTCTACGAGCTGTTCCTCGGCGCGCTCGTCGTCGCGCTGCTCGTCTCGGTCTGGGTCGAGCGCGGCCGGCTGGGGTACGCGGCGCGCGCGCTGCGCGGCGGCGAGGACGTCGCGCAGAGCCTCGGCGTCGACACGCTGCGGACCAAGGTCGCGCTCTGGACGATCAGCGCCGCATTGACGGGGTCGATCGGCGCGGTCTACGCGTATTTCATCAACTACATCGAGCCGCCGGACGTCTTCAGCCTGGGTCTCTCCGTCAAGGCGTTCGTGATCATGCTCCTGGGCGGCGCGGCGACGGTCTTCGGCCCGCTGGTCGCCGCGTTCTTCGTCGAGGGCGCCGTCGCGTTGACGCAGCACCTTTCGCTGAACTACGACGTCGGATTTCTCGGGCTGATCGTCATCGCGGCGGTGGTCTTCTTTCCGCGCGGCGTCTCGCGCTCGCTGCGCGAACGGCTGCTCGCGCGGCGCACCGTGAAGCGACTCGGATGAGCGCGCTGCTCGAGCTCTCGGCGCTGCGCGCCGGTTACGGCGATCTCGAGATCGTGCACGGGATCGACGCGGTCGTCGGCGAGGGTGAATGGGTCGCGCTGGTCGGCGTCGCCGGCGCGGGGAAGACGACGCTCATGAGCGCGGTCGCGGGGACCCTCGCCGTTCGAGGCGGGACGCTGCGCTTCGCCGGGCGCGAGATCGGATCGCGCGCGGCGCACGCGCGCGTCTCGCTCGGGGTGGCGCTCGTCCCGCAGGGCCGCCGGCTGTTCACGGGGATGAGCGTCGAGGAGAACCTGATCGCCGGCGCGCACGTCCTGCGCGGGCGCGGCGCCGTCGCCGGCGCGCTGGAACGCGCGTACGCGCTCTTCCCGCTGCTGCGCGAGCGCCGTCGCCAAGCGGTCGGAACGCTGAGCGGCGGCGAGCAGCAGATGTGCGCGATCGCGCGCGCGCTCGTCTCGCGGCCGCGGCTGCTGATGATCGACGAGCTTTCGCTCGGCCTCGCCCCGCTGGTCGTCGACGACCTGCTCGGCGCGCTCGAGCGGGTCAGGCTCGAGGGGACCGCGCTGCTGGTCGTCGAGCAGGACGTCGAAGCCGCGTTCCGGTTCGCGAGCCGGGCATACGTGCTGCAGCTCGGGTCGATCGTGCTGCAAGGCCCGACCGCGGCCGTGCGCGCCGACCCGGCGTTCACCGGCTCCTACATGGGGATCTGATGGCGGTAGCCGGCGGCGACGCGCTGCTCGAGCTGCGATCGGTCGGCGTCACCTACGGCAGGCTCCGTGCGCTGCACGACGTCTCGCTTCGGATCGGCAGCGGCGAGCTGGTCGGGATCATCGGGCCGAACGGGGCCGGCAAGTCGACGCTGGTCGACGTGATCGCCGGACGGACGCGCGCATCGCGCGGCGAGGTGCGCTTGGACGGCGTCGCCTTGCGCGGTCTTCCGCCGTTCCGCATCGCGCGGATGGGGATCGCGCGCACGTTTCAGATCGGACAGCCGTTCGGCGATGCGTCCGTGCTCGACAGCGTCGTCATCGGTGCGCTGGCGAGCGCGGACGACCTTCGCGCCGCGCGGGCGTTCGCGCGCGAGATGCTCGAAGCGGTCGATCTCGCAGGCCGTGCCGGCGAGGCTGCGGAGCGGCTCGACGTCGGGCAGCGCAAGCGCTTGCAGCTCGCGCAGGCGCTCGCGATGCGCCCGCGCCTGCTGCTGCTCGACGAGATCATGGCCGGGCTCCCGCCGGCCGAGATCGACGCGCTCGTCGCGCTCGTCGCGCGCCTCAACGCCTCCGGCATCACCGTCGTCGTCGTCGAGCACGTCATGCGCGCGATCGCGGCGCTGGCGCGCCGCACCGTGGTCCTCCATCACGGCGAGCTGATCGCCGACGATCCGCCCGAGGCGGTGTTTCGCGACCCGGCCGTGATGCGCGCGTACCTCGGTCCGCGCTTCCAAGCCACGTTCGGTGCGCCGCGGTGAGCCCCGCGTGAGCGCGGAAGACCGCGTTCCGCCGCCGCCGGCCGCGGCGGTCTGGTTTCCGATCGCCGACGCCGAGCGCTGGCGAGCCGACGCGGCCTGCGATCCGGAGGCGTACTGGGCCTCGTCCGTCGATCGCGTCGTGTGGTCGCGCCGTCCGGCGCGGATCTTCGAGGGCTCGCTGCGCGAACCGCATTGGTTCCCCGACGGTGAGCTGAACGTCACCGAGTCGTGCCTCGATCGCCACGCCGCTTCCCATCCCGATGCGATCGCGTATCACTACGAGCGCGAGGACGGCGCCGCGCGGAGCGTCTCGTACGCCGGGCTGCTCGACGAGGTGAACCGGCTCGCCGGCGCGCTGCGCGCCGACGGCATCGCTCGCGGCGACCGCGTCGTCATCTACGTCCCGCTCTCGATCGAGTCGATCGTCGCGATGCTGGCCTGCGCGCGCATCGGCGCGATCCACTGCGTCGTCTTCGCCGGACTCGGGAGCGACGCGCTCGCCGACCGCATCCGCGACGCGGGCGCGCGTTGCGT
>DATHLL010000232.1:0-2014 GCA_035488195.1 Candidatus Elarobacter sp.
CGCTCGAGCGCGGCGTCCGACTCGACGTACTTGCGGTACTCGTCGAACGTCGTCGCGCCGATGCACTGCAGCTCGCCGCGCGCGAGCTCCGGCTTGATCATCGAGCTGAGATCGAGCGAGCCTTCCGCGGCGCCCGCGCCGACCAGCGTGTGCAGCTCGTCGATGAACAGGATGATGTCGCGTCCCGCGCGCTTCACCTCGTCGAGGATCTTCTTGACGCGCGACTCGAACTCGCCGCGGTACTTCGTCCCGGCGACCAGCGGTCCGAGCGAGAGCGCGAGGACCCGCTTCTCGCGCAGCGCCTGCGGGACGTCGCCGCGCGCGATCCGCTGCGCGAGGCCCTCGACGATCGCGGTCTTGCCGACGCCGGGCTCGCCGATCAGCACCGGGTTGTTCTTGCTGCGCCGCGCCAGGATCGAGACGACGCGCTCGACCTCGTCGTCGCGGCCGATCACCGGGTCGAGCTCGTTCTTCCGTGCCGCCTCGGTCAGGTCGCGCGAGTACTGCGCCAGCGTCGTCGCGCCCGGGCGGAAGACTTTGCCGAGGTCGGCGAACGGCTGCGGCGCCGGCGACTGCCCCGGCTGGCTGCCGGAGTCCTTGCGCCGGCTCGCGGCGTCCAGCGCGATCGCGGCGCCGCCGAAGATCGCGGCCGCCGCGGCGGCGACGCCCAGCACCGCGAACGGCGTGCGGCGGCGTTTCTTCAGGCAGTCGTCGCAGACGTCGGCCTCGACCCAGCGGCCCGCGCGCAGCGCGAAGTCCCGAACGCTCGCCGGCCTCGTCCGGCAAACCTCACACGTCGCAGCAGCGGCCATCGTCCCTCACCTACCCACGGCGACCGGCCCCGGTTTCGGCCTACGGCGCGACCTCGTAGGTGACGGTGACCGAGGCCGGCACGGTCAGATCGCTCGGCTCGACGACCGTCGGCAGCGGCGCAGGCGCGCCGGCGATGCTCGCCCGCGCGAAGGCGACGGGCCGGGAGACGGGCGCGTACGACCCGGCGCCGATCGTCAGCAGCCGCACGATGTGCAGGTGCGCCGCCGCCGCGAGCGCCTGCGCTTGCGACTCGGCGTCGGCGACCGCGGCGGCGAGCGCCGACCGGTACGCCGCGCGCGGATCGCGCAGGCCGAACGAGACTCCGCCGACCGTCGTCGCGCCGCCCGCGACCGCCGCGTCGATGATCGGCCCCGCCTGGTCCGTGCGGTCGCTCGTCACCGCGACGTTCCGCGTGACGACGTAGCCGTAGCGGATCGCGTACGGGCCCTGCACCGCCGGCGGGCTCGCCGGCCGCGGGTTGAACGCGACGTCGTAGCCGGTCGTCTTGATCGCCGAGGGCTGGAGTCCCAGCGCGCGCAAGCGCCCGGCGACCGCGTCGTATGCGGCGGTGTTCGCCGAGGTCGCGCGCGAGGCGTTGTCGTCGTTGGTGACGACCGAGAGCGTGACGACGACGCGGTCGGGCGCGCGGTCGACGGTGCCTTGGCCGGTGACCTCGAGCCGCGGCACGGGCCGCACCGGAGCCGCCGCGTTTTGAGCCGCGGCCGGCGCGACGGCGGCCAGCACGGCGAGCACGGCTGCGGCGGGTGTGAGCGTTCTCATGATACTTGCATAACGCAGCAGGCTACCGGCCCGATCCGGTTTGGAAAAATCCGGTTCGGGAAGGTATCGTGAGCAATTGCGGCGACGCGCCGCCTACTCCGAGGGCAGGGAAAGGGAGACACAAGCACATGAGCATTCTAGCCTGGTTGGTCGTCGGTCTGATCGCGGGGTTCCTCGCGAAATACGTCGTGCCGGGTGAGGGCCCGGGCGGCATCCTCGGCGATATCATCATCGGCATCATCGGCGCCTTCATCGGCGGTTTCGTCTTCAACGCGTTCGGCCATACGGGCGCGACCGGGCTGAACCTGTGGAGCATCATCGTGGCCTTCGTCGGCGCGGTCATCCTCCTGTTCATCCTGCGCGCCATCACCGGCCGCCGCGCCACCTACTAGCCCCCACCGGGCTTCCGACCAGCGCACAG
>DATHLL010000233.1:0-5005 GCA_035488195.1 Candidatus Elarobacter sp.
CTGGTCCGCGGTCACGACGGCGCCGTGGTTCGACCACGCCGACCGGATGTACGAGAGCACCGCGGCGAGATCGTCGTTCGACAACTGATCCTTCCACGCCGGCATCGCGCCGCCGTACGTCTTGCCGTTCACCTGGATCGGTCCGCTGCGGCCGTTCAGCACCGTGAGGATCAGGTTCGCGGTATCGGCCGCCGAGACGTCCGCGTTCGCGGCGAGCGGCGGAAACGGTCCGCCGCCGGAGCCGTCGGCACGATGGCATGCGGCGCATCGGGCCGCGTAGACCGACTTGCCGTCGGCCGCCGGCGCGGACTCGGCGCGCCGGTCGAACCCGGACGCAAGCGCGACGCTCGCGACGAGGACACAAAGAAAGAGAGAGCGACGGGTCACGAGCCGTTCCTCCGGTCGCCGGTGAAGCGGCGGGCGCCGCTCATCTACTGTAGCACGGAGCGCTCCACGTGTGAACGGCGGTTCTCACCATCGGCGCCGGCCTTCGCATTCCGTTCCGATGGGGCGCGTACGCTGGCAGCACCAGGAGGAATCCCATGCGCGTTACCTCGATCGCCGCCGCAGCCGTCATGCTGGCATTCGCGGCTCCCGCCGCGGCGGCGAAACCGGATACGAACCCGGCCCCGGTGCTGAACGTCGTCGCGACGGCCGACCAGAAGTTCGAGCCGGCCGTGATCGTGATGCACGTCGGGAAGCCCCAGACGCTGCGGCTCACCTCGAGCGGCGGCGTCCACGGCATCGCCTCGTCCGACCTCGGGATCCCGGCGACGATGATCGTGCCGGACAAGCCCGTCTCGGTCGTGGTGACGCCGAAGAAGGCCGGAACCTACAAGCTGCCGTGCACGATCGTCTGCGGCGCGAATCATGCGGCCATGCAGCTCACCGTCGAGGTGAAGCCATGACGCGCACCGCGACCGTCGCCTCGGCGCTCGCGCTCGCGGCGGCGTTCCTCGCGCTGAGCCGCGCGCCGGCGAGCGCGATGCCGAACTTCGCGCAAGCGTACGGCGTCGACTGTTCCAAGTGCCACACGACCGTTCCGGCGCTGAACTCGTACGGCCGGTTCGTGCAGCGCTCGCAGTACGGGTACCTCGACGGCCCGGTGCTGAAGAAGGCGCTCCCGCTGTGGGTCGGCTATCAGGCGAACTACGATTCCCAGGCCGGCGCTCCGGACACGCACAAGGTCATCTGGGGCAACGTCGCGGTGCACGCCGACGGCATCGTCGCCGACGACTGGGCGTACCACGTTCAGCAGTGGCTGAAGAGCGACAACCAGGGCGGCGGGCTCGACACCGCGTGGGTCAGCTACAACGGCGTGTTCAAGCACAACGGCTACGTCGAGATCGGGAAGCTCGAGGTTCCGGCGCCTTCGCCGTACAGCATGTTCTTCGAGATCGCCCCGTTCGCGACGCCGGAAGTGACCGTCGGCGAGCACACCTATCAGCTCGACGCGAACCGCTGGGGCGCGAAGATCGGTTACCTCCACGCTCCGATCAGCATCGACGCCGCCTACGTGGGCAGCGACGCGGATCTCAACGGCGCGACCGACTACGTCCCCGGCAACGGGAAGTCGCTGCAGTACCGCGTCGCGATGATGCGGCCGAAGAACCCGCTCGAGGTCGGCGTGTACGGCGCGACGGGAACCTTCCCGATCTCCGACGGCCTGACGGACCGGTTCTCGGCGCTCGCAGGCTATCTGCAGCGCGACCCGACGCGCGGCGTCCCCGGCGTGCTGCTGGTCTACCAGACGACGCACGACAGCTACCCGATGGCGGGCGCGACCGCTCCCGCGAACGGGCACGGCTACACGGTCGACGTCTATCAGCCCATCTTCCGCGACAAGGTCGTGGTCGGATTCCGCCGCGAGCTCACCGACGACGGGATGGGCACGATCAATCACTTCGGCAACATCGACGTGACGGTCCAGATCGCCAAGTACCTGCGGCTCTACGCCGAGGCGGGCCTCTCGCCCTCGAATCCCGGCAACGGCGTCGACCGTGTCGGCACGCCGGCGTGGCGCGCCTTCATCTGGTGGACGATGCCGGTCGCGAAAGCGAAGCACTAGGAGAAGTCATGAGCACGATCCACGAGTACACCACGGTCCGATGCCCGTTCGACGAAGTCCCCGACCGCTTGTACGCGCACTTCGACGGCGGCGAGGCGACGATGCCGCTCCGCGTGCGAATCGGCGAGCTCAAGGTGGAGCGCGACGTCGATTTCCACCTCAGCTCCAAACCGGCGTATCCCGGTTACAAGCTGCTCGACGTGTCGTGGGCGCCGAAGGACGGCGGCCCGTATCCGAGCTTCGCCGGCACGCTGAGCGTCGCCGAAGACGCGATCGGCTACAGCCGCATCGAGATCGACGGCGAGTACCGGCCGCCGTTCGGGATCGCGGGCGCCGCGTTCGACGCGGCCGTCGGCCACCGCATCGCGCAGGGAACGGCGACCGAGCTGCTGGACGAGATCAAACGCATTCTGCTCGCCCAGAACTGAGAGTCGGAGCGCCATACAGGCCGAACAGCAAGGTCCCCTTAACGGGTGCCTCATTGGGAGGGGTTCACCGTGCTGAGAACCGTCGTTGTCCTGGGCGTGTTGGCAGTCGCGATCTTCGCAGCGCCGAAGCACGCGGGAGCTCAGCATTCCCGGAATGCCGGGCCCGAGTTGAACTCGGGGCAGCGAGTTGCAATGTCACGAGCCGTCGCGGCGCTCGATCGCACCGACCTCGGCATGTGTGAGACGCAACGCCGGTTCCGAGCCGCGATGGATCGAATCTTGACGCTTCGTCAACGCCGGGAACTGATCGCGAGCTATACGCCGGCCCGGCGGACGAGGATCCAACGATTCCAAGAGGCGGCGCAGGCCTCGCTGCGAGCATGCCGACAGACGGCAAGCTCCTGCGTCGCGGCATCGCGGGTCGTCAAGATTGCCGTGATGCAATCCGCTTTCGACCCATCAGCAATACAACGATGCGTGCATCACGCTTCGGTTCACGAAGGCTTCTCCTCGAAGGGCACGACGCACGCGAGGTGAGCGGTCAGCCGCTTCACGCGGCGCACCGCACGGTCACGACCGGGACGCGCGCGCGCTCCAGCACGCCGGCGGCGACGCTGCCGAGGACGAGCCGCGCGAGCGGCGCGCGGCCGTGGGTACCCATCACGACCATGCAGCAGTCGCGCTGGTCGGCGATCTGCAAGAGGGTGTCCACCGGGGCGCCTTCGCGCACCACGGACTCCGCGGATACCCCCGCGGCGCGCGCGCGCTGCGCCGCCGCGTCGAACATCGCGTTCACCGCCTTGACGTCCGGTCGGGCGTCGCACGCGTGGATGAGGAGCATCGTCATGCCGCGCGCCGCGGCGATGCGGATCGCGACGTCGAGCGCCGCGCGCGCGGCGACCGAGTCGTCGAGCGCGACGGCGAGCGGCCCGGTGCGCATCTCGTCGTCCTGATGCACGGCGACGACGGGGACGCTCGCGCGCCGCAGGATCCCTTCGGCGACGCTGCCGAGGATCGCGCGCGAGAAACCGGTGCGGCCGTTCGTTCCGATCACGATCGCGTCGGAGCCGTTGTGCTCGGCGAACGACTCGATCGCCGCGATCGGCGTGCCGTGCAGCACGTTCGTGTCCGAGGCGATCGCCTGGCTCGCGGCCCGGTCGCGGGCGTGGGCGCAGAAGGTCGCCGCGTCGTCGTCGAGCACGCCGAGCATCGGACCCGGATCAATCGCCGCGCCGAACGCGGCCGGCGTGCAGACGAGCGACGGATCGACGACGCTGCAGAAGGAGAGCCGGCCGCCGTCGCGTGCGAGCTCCAGCGCGAACGCGATGCCGCGTTCGCAGGCGGCCGAACCGTCGACGGGGACCGTGATGTGCTGGAAGACGGGCTTCATGCCCCGATCCTCGCCGACCGGTGAGAACGCCCGTGGAACGGCCGGCGCGCGGCGGTTCTCAACCGCTTCACGAGGCGCGCACCCCGCGCCGGTAGCCTGGGGACGCGATGACGACCACCGAGACGCTCTCGACCGCCCCGCCCGTGCCGACCGCCGCGCTCGACCGCTACTGGCGCGCGGCCAACTACCTCGGGACCGCGCAGCTCTACCTGCGCGACAACGTCCTGCTGCGGCGCCCGCTGAGCGCGGCCGACTGCAAAAGCCGCATCCTCGGCCACTGGGGGACGCAGCCGGGGCTGAACCTGATCTACGCGCACCTCAACCGGCTCGTCCGCGAGCGCGACGCCGAGATGCTGCTCGTCGTCGGCCCGGGCCACGGCGCGCCCGCGATCTACGCGAACCTGTTCCTCGAAGGGACGCTCGCCGAGCTCGACCCGCGCTTCGCGCGCGACGAAGCCGGCGCGACGGCGCTCGCGCACGCGTTCTCCTGGCCCGGCGGGATGCCGAGTCATCTGACCGCGCACACGCCGGGCGCGCTGCACGAAGGCGGCGAGCTCGGCTACTGCCTCTCGCACGCGTACGGCGTCGCGCTCGACGACCCGAACCTCGTCGTCGCGTGCGTCGTCGGCGACGGCGAGGCCGAGACCGGCCCGCTCGCCGCCTCCTGGCTCTCGCATCTCTTCGCCGACCCGGCCGCCTCCGGCGCGGTGCTCCCGATCCTGCACCTCAACGGCTACAAGCTCTCCGGGCCGGCGGTGTTCGCGCGCGTGGCCGAGGACGAGCTGCGCGCGTACCTGCGCGGGATGGGCTACGAGCCGATCTTCGTCTCGGTCGAAGAGGACGACGACCGCGACGCGATGCACGAGCGCGTCGCGTTCGCGTTCGACGCCGCGTACGACCGGCTCGCGCGACGCCGCGCGGCGGCGCTGCGCTGCGATGCGCCGATCGCGCCGCCCGTGCTGGTGCTGCGCTCGCCGAAGGGGATGACCGGTCCGCGCGCGATCGACGGCAAGCCGGTCCTCGACACGCCGCGCGCGCACGGGATCCCGATCACCGATCCCGCGCACGATGCCGAGCACCGCGCCGCGGTCGAGCGCTGGCTGCGTTCGTACCGTCCCG
>DATHLL010000234.1:0-7202 GCA_035488195.1 Candidatus Elarobacter sp.
GGGCAAGACGACGTTCTTCAACGCGATCTCCGGGTTCACGCTTCCGGATCGCGGCACGGTGCGATTCGCCGGCGCCGACGTCACGCGCATGCCGAACTGGCGGCGCGTCGCGATGGGGATGGGCCGCACGTTCCAGACGCCGAGCATCTTCCAAGAGCTGACGGTCGACGAGAACATCCGGCTCGGCGTCGTGGCGCGCGCGAAGCAGGCGTTCCGGCTGAACACGCCGCGCGGGGCGACGAAAAGCGCGATCGACGCGCGCGTCGACGAGCTGCTCGGCTTCGTGAACCTGCGCTCGCAGCGCGACCGGCCGCTCTCGGAGCTCGCGCACGGCTCGCAGCGGCTGTGCGAGATCGCGATGAGCCTCTCGACCGACCCGGCACTGGTGCTGCTCGACGAGCCGATGGCCGGGCTCGCCGAAGCGGAGACCGAGCGCATCATGACGGTGATCCGCGATCTGCGCGCGCGGCTCGGGCTGACGGTGCTCTTCGTCGAGCACAACATGCGCGTCGTGCTGAGCCTCGCCGACCGCATCACCGTCCTCGACCGCGGGCGCCTGCTCGCCGAGGGAACGCCGGCGGAGATCGCCGCGAACGAAGCCGTGCGCGACGCGTATCTCGGGGAAGGGGTGCTGGAGCATGTCTGAGCCGCTGCTCGCGCTCGACGGCGTCTCGACGAGCTACGGGAAGATCCGCATCCTGAGAGACGTCTCGCTGACCGTCGGCGAAGGCGAGGTCGTCGCGCTGCTCGGCCTCAACGGCGCGGGGAAGACGACGACGCTGCGCACGATCCTCGGCCTGACGCCGCCGCGCGCCGGAACCGTGCGGTACGCCGGCCGCGACGTCACCGGCTGGCCGGCGTACAAGATCGCGCGGCTCGGCGTCGGCTACGTCGCCGAAGGCCGCCGCATGTTCAAGGATCTGACGACGCTCGAGAACCTGCAGCTCGCCGAGAACCGCGGCGGCGGCGAGTGGACGATCGCGCGCGTCTTCCAGCACCTTCCGAAGCTCGGCGAGCTGCGCGCGCGCAAGTCGGGCCGGCTCTCCGGAGGCGAGCAGGAGATGCTCGCGATCGGGCGCGCGCTGGTCGCGAACCCGCGGCTGCTGCTGGTCGACGAGCCGTCGCAGGGCCTCGCGCCGCTCGTCGTCGAGGAAGTCTACCGCATCCTCGGCGAGCTGAAGAAGACTGGCCACGCGATCCTGCTGGTCGAGCAGAACGCGCTGCTCGCGCTGCGGATCGCCGACCGCGCGTACGTCCTCGACGCCGGCCGCGTCGTGCACGCGGGAGCCGCGGCGGAGCTCGCGGCCGACCGCGACCGGATCAGCAGCCTGATGGGGATGGAGATCGCCGCCGGCGCGTGAGCCGGCAATCCCGGGGAGTCTCGCCATGCGCCGAATCGATCCCGCCAACGTCGCGCCGCCCGAGCTGCGCGCACCGAACACGCCGAAGAGCGTCGTCGTCACGCTCGAGGCCGCGCGGCCGTTCACCGAGAGCGATCTCGGGATCGCCGTGCGGCCGCGCCCTGCGCGAGCGGCGAAGCACCGGCTGGTCACGCTCGGCGACTCGCTCACGCACGGGTTCCAGAGCGGCGCGATCTTCAACACCGACCGCTCGTGGCCGGCGCAGGTCGCCGCGGCCGGCGGGTTCTTCTCCTCGTTCCTGCACCCGCACTACGACAAGTACGGCGGCCTCCCGCTCAACCTCGAGTACCTCGTCCGCGAGCTCCAGACGGAGGTCGGCGGCGATCTGCACGACCCGTTCACCTTCGTGCGCGCGGTGCTGTGGCTGCACGGAACGCTCGCCGACATCTGCCACTACTGGCAGGACGGCGACGGCGCGATCGTCCCGAAGACCTCGAAGATCAATCACGATCTCGCGACGTACGGCTACGACCTGCGGGACGCGCTCTCGCTGACGCCGCAGACGATTCGCGCGACGATCGCCGGAACGCACGAGAACAAGCTCGTCCCGCTGGTGACGCACGGAAAGGAGCGCGCCGCGCTGCGCACGCTGCCGTACAACGATCCGGCGCAGCCGAAGACGACGTTTCCACCGATGAGCGCGCTCGAGGCGGCGAAGCGGCTCGGCGCGGAGGGGATCGAGACGCTGACCGTCTTCCTCGGCGCGAACAACGTCTTGGGGACGACGTTCGACCTGCACCTCGCGTGGAGCGACAAGGGCTACGACAAGCTCGGCGGGACGCCGAGCGCGCCCGGGAAGGATCTCTACAACATCTGGCGGCCCGAGCATTTCGCCGCGGAGCTCGCGCTGGTCGCGCGCGCGGTCCGCGACGTCGGCGCGCAGCACGTGATCTGGGCGACCGTCCCGCACGTCACAATCGTCCCGCTGCTGCACGGGATCGGCGAGAAGATGGTGCGCCGGGACCGGAAGTCGCGCTACTTCCCGTACTACTCGCGGCCGTGGTTCGACAAGAACACGTTCGATCCCGAGCGCGATCCCCGTCTCACCGGCAACGACGCGCGCACGATCGACAGCGCGATCGACCAGTACAACGACCTCATCGCCGACACCGTCGCGGAGGCGCGCCGCGCGGGGCTCGACTGGCGTCTCCTCGATCTCTGCGGCGTCCTCGACCGCCTGGCGTCGCGGCGCTACATCGAGGACGCCGCCGCGCAGCCCTCGTGGTGGAAGGACGTCGGCGGCGCGTACCCGCTGCCGCCGCCGCTCGCGGCGCTCACGCCGAAGGTCGACAGCAAGTTCTTCCTCTCCTCGCCGGCGGCCGGCCGGCCCGGGGAAGGGACCCGCACGCAGGGCGGGCTGTTCTCGCTCGACGGCGTCCACCCGACGACCGTCGCGTACGGCATCATGGCGCACGAGACGCTGCGCGTGATGCGCGAAGCGGGGATCACCGGCTACGGCGAGATCGACTTCGCCGAGCTGCTGAAAAACGACTCGCTGCTCTCGGCGCCGCCCGCGGGGCTGGGCGAGGACTTCGCGATCGTGGGCTGGCTCGACGCGAAGATCGAGTTCGCGACGCACCTGTTCGGGCGCGCGGTCGTCCCCGCGCGCCCGAGCGCGTGATCAGTAGTCGGGCGAGATCCCTTTCAGCGCGTCGACGCGCGTGACGCTGACCGCGCGGAACGTGCCGTTCGCGGCGCGCGTCCCTTGCACGACGACGATCTTCCCCTTGAACAGCGGCGCGGAGTACGTGCCGTTCGCGATCGCCGCCGACGCGTCGACCGTCACGTCGGGGCCGGTGCGCGGATGCAGCGTCAGTTGCGTCCCCTTGACGGCGACGATCGTGCCGGCGATCGCGTGCGGCGGCTGCCCGGTGGGCGGCGCCGCCGCCGGAGCCGCGGCGATTGCGAAGCGGTGCGTCGGCGCTCCGGCCGCAGCGGCCGCGGACTTCAGCCCGAACACCGTGACGGTATCCTGCGCGGGGACGTAGACGCGGCCGTTCGCGACCAGCGGTGAGACCATCGCGCCGCCCTGCCAGAACGGACGCGGCGGCGGCGTCGCCTTCGTCCAGTCTCCGGCCGGCGCGCTGAACAGCGTGCTCATCGACGCGGCGTCGAACGCTAACAGGCCGATCGCGCCGCCGGCGCTCGTCGGCGTCTGCACGACCCAGACCACCGCGGTGCCGGGTGCGGTCCCGTTCGAGGAGACGACGGGCTGCGAGCCGCCGCTGCGGCATTCGAGGCACCGGTTCGGATACGACGCGGATTTCACCAGCGTCAGCGCGACCGACGGCGCCGTCGTCAGACGGTACGTGCTCAGCGGTGCGGTGATCGGCGGCATGCCGCCGCCGTACAGCACGTACTGCGCGCCGCGCGCGTCGGCGAAGTACGCCGGCCCGCCCCACATCGGGCCCGCCGTGTCGGCTTGCCAGAGCGCCGGTGCGGGACTCGAGGGCCCCGCGGAGCTCGGCTGCACGCCGCCGAGCTTGTCGCGGTTCAGCAGGTACTTGTAACACGGGCCGGCGCTGGTGCACTTTCCGCCTTGGACGAGCAGATGCGGGAAGCGCCCGGGCTGGTCGGGGAGCAGCATCACGCCACCGGACCCGAGATCCGAGTCGTTCGCGTTGTCGGCCTGCCACGTCGCCGGCGTGAACGACGTGGCCTTGGTGAGATCGAGCGACGCGGGCACCTTGAGCACCGACATCGCGAAGCTGGTCTTGCCGTCGAACGCGCCGTTCCCGGTCGCGAAGTAGACGTTGCCGAGCGCGTCGGCGGCGGGCCCGAATCCCGCCATCCACGGCGAGCCGAGGTAGTACGGCGGCGGCGAGGGCGAGGTCGAGACGGCCAGCTTCGTGACGTTCAGCAGGTTGCCGATCTGCTGCAGCGTCGTCGCGCGGTACGAGATCAGCCAGCCGTGCGTGACGCTGGTCTGCATGTCGCAGTGCGAGGCGAGCGCGACGTACACCGCGCCGCCGGACTCGAGCAGCGCCGCGCGCTGGAAGTTCCCCAGCGGGTCGACGCGCTGCGTCCCGCTGGTCGCCGCGACCTCGACCGGCGCGACGACGTCGCCCCCGGTCTTCAGCGAGACCGCGTGCAGGCGCATGTGGAACGCGTTGCCTTCCTTCGTCGGCACGACGACGAAGAGGCGGTCGAGTGCGCGGTCGACGACCGGCGTCCCGGTGATCCCGATGTCGGGGCTCACGTCGCCGCACGACGCTTTGCCGCCGCCGAAGTCGTTCCAGAGCTGCTGCCGCGAAGCGGGCGGGCTGATGAAGCTGCGGTGCCACACCGGCGCGAGCGTCGCGCCGTCGTACGCGTAGAGCTGATCGGTCGCGCTCGCGACGATGACGAGATCGCGCACGCGGCCGCGCACGTTCTCGCCGGAGACGTAGAGCGGCTGCGCGTACACCTTGCCGACGACGCTGAGCACGCCGATCTGCCCGAACGACGCCGCGTTGACGTTCGACGCGGTCAGCGCCGTCTCGTGGCGGTACCAGCCCGTGCGCGCGTTGTCGCGGTGGAACGTGAGATTGTCTTGCGTGCTCGGGCTCGCCGCGGCAGGCTGCGCGAACGCGGCGAGAGCGAGCGCCAACGGCGTTCCGATGAGAACCTGAAGCGGTGGACGCATCGACGGCTCCTTTCGAAACCCCGGCGAGAGGATGGCCGCTCGGTCCTTCACCTCGGCTTCGCAGGCCACCTCCGGCTCGCACATGACGGCGCCGGGACCGTGCCTCCGTCATAAGGTGCACCGGTGCGCAGGCGGGAACCTGACGCCATGGTCCCGGAGGCACGACCGCTCCACCCGCACTTCGCCGGCGAGCTGACCGGTATCGACGTCCGCGCGCTCGACGAGGGCGGGATCGGCGAGATCCGCGCGCTGATGGACCGCTTCGCGGTGCTGGTCGTGCGCGATCAGCCGTTCGCCGACGAGGAGCAGGTGACGTTCGCGCGGCGGCTCGGCGGCGGCGAGATCGTGACGAAGATCGGCCGCAGCGTCATCGACCACGCGCCGCGGCTGAGCGAGCCGGGCCTGACCGACATCTCGAACCTCGACGAGAACGCGCGGATCATCGCGCGCGACGATCGCCGGCGGATGTACTCGCTCGGCAACCGGCTCTGGCACACCGACTCGTCGTTCCAGGACCCGACCGCGCGCTACTCGATGCTCTCGGCGAAAGAAGTCCCGAGCAGAGGCGGCGAGACCGAGTACGCCGACATGCGCGCCGCGTACGACGCGCTCCCCGCCGAGCTGAAAGCGCAGATCGCGGAGCTGCGCGCGTTCCACTCGATCATCTACTCGCGCTCGACGATCGGGTTCACCGAGTTCAGCGACGAAGAGCGCGCGCAGTTCCCCGGCGCCGAGCACCCGCTGGTCCGCGTCCACCCGGGCTCCGGGCGGAAGAGCGTCTACATCGCCTCGCACGCGGAGCGGATCGTCGGCTGGCCCGTCCCGGACGGCCGTCTGCTGCTGCGCGAGCTGATGGCGCTCGCGACACTGCCCGAGTTCGTCTACCGCCACCGCTGGCGCGTCGGCGATTTCGTCATCTGGGACAACCGCTGCACGATGCACCGAGGCCTTCCGTTCGACGAGTCGCGCGAGCGCCGCGACCTCCGCCGCGTCACCACCGTGGACGCCGACGTCGAAGCCGCCGTCCCGGTCTGACGGCCCGACTTTCGCCGCGGTCGTCGCGCGGGCCACGGCGGCCGTCGTGGCGGCCATCGCGTTGAGCGGCGCGACGAATGCGCCGCCGAACGCGACAGCACCGACGTTTCGCGAGCTCGCGGATGACGCGGCGCGCGCGCTGACGACGCGCTGGTACGACGGCGCGGGGCGGTGGCGGACCTGTCTGGATCCGAGCTGCGGGGCGGGGAACGTGGACTGGGGGAGCGACAGCCTCACCGGCGTGCTCTACGAACGGTGGCTCGTGGCGCACGATGCCGGGTTGGTGCCGGTGTTCCGCGCGCTGCTGGACACCGAGCCGCGCTACGGGGACTGCCGGCGGCCGCGCTGCACCAGCTGGAGCGACGTGCCGATGTGGGACGCCGTCGCCGCGGTGCGTACGTACGACGTGACGGGCGACGCGGCCGCGCTGCACAACGCCGAGGCCGCGTACGATCACGTCGCGCGGTCCGACGTCTTCGCGCGCGGCGCCTGTCCCGAAATCGAGTACCAGCGACCACGCGCGGAGAGCGGCGGCCTCAAGACCCTGGAGACCGCCGCGAACGCGGTTCTCGCCGCGGCGCTGCTGGCGGAGCGGACCGGACTGACGGAGCGCGCGGACGTGGCTCGGCGCGCGGAGTACCTGAACGGCGCGAAGCGGCGTTACGACGGTGTGCGCGCGCGGTTTCTTGATGGCGACGTTCCGCTCTACACGGTCTACGTCTTCGACGACGGCAAGACGTGTCGCGCGCTGCCGCATCGGTTCTTCGCCTCCGTCAACGGCGTGATGATCGAGGCAGGGCTGACGCTCGCGCACCTGACCGGCGAGACACGGTACGCGCGTGACGCGCGGGCGACCGCGCACGCCGTTCGGGCGCTCGACGACGACCGAGGAATCTTCACCGATCTCCAGGCCGAGAACGACGTCGTCGAGCCGCTCGTCCTCGCGATGCTCATGCTCGCGCGCGACGGCGACGGCTTCGCGCGCGACTGGATCGTGCGCAACGCCGCGGCCGCCGCGCACGCGCGCCGCGCGGAGGACGGCGCGTACGGGCGCTTCTTCGACGGGCCGCCGCCGAACGGTGTGGTGACGGCGTGGCAGACGAACGGCGGGCTCGCGATCG
>DATHLL010000235.1:0-10951 GCA_035488195.1 Candidatus Elarobacter sp.
TGAAGTTCAGCGCCAGCGCCATCGGCGCGAAGAACGTCCGCAGCATGTGCTCCGACATCCCGCGCCGGCGGTGCCACTCGGCGTACGTGATCTCGTCCTGCGCGTCGGCGTAGGCGTGATCGCGCAGGAGCACCGGGAGCGTCCCCGTCGCGAAGAGCAGCTTCTCCCAGCGGTTGAAGACGTAGCGCGCGCCGAGCACCGCGCCGATCCCGTTGAGCGGCGAGGGCGCGTCGGCGAAGCGGAACTCCT
Source organism: Candidatus Elarobacter sp. (assembly GCA_035488195.1). Lineage (GTDB taxonomy): Bacteria > Vulcanimicrobiota > Vulcanimicrobiia > Vulcanimicrobiales > Vulcanimicrobiaceae > Vulcanimicrobium. Next base: position 250 of record DATHLL010000235.1, read on the forward strand.
CGTACACCGGCGCGCCGTTCCAGCGCGGCGAGAAGTTCGGCGGCATCGCCCAGGTCAGCGCGTGCGGCTGCCACAGCACGCGGTGTGCGATCCCGACCTCGCGCAGCAGCGCGTGGAGCTCCGTGTAGCCCCCGAAGAGCGCGTGCAGCCCGGTCTCCAGGATGTCGCCGTCGCGGTCGCGCCACGAGGAGAGCTTCCCGCCGAGGATCGGCCGCTTCTCGAGCACGGTCACGGTGCGGCCCGCGTCGGCCAGGAGACGAGCGGCGGCGAGCCCGGCGGGACCGCCGCCCGCGATCAGCGTGTCAACCATTCACGACCTTCGACGTGTCGAACGAACGGGTCGTCTCAGGCCCTTCACCGAACCCGCTGACCCGCACGTTCCTTGTCCTCCGACGAAGGTAGCAGCTCCCGCCACATGGCCGTCCCGACCGAGATCAGCCCCACGACCAACATCCGCGAGCTCGTCGCGGCGTTCCCGATCGCCGAGGACGTGCTGACCGAGTTCGGGCTGCACTGCGCCGGCTGCGGGGTGAACAAGTACGAGACGATCGAACAGGGCGCGAACGCGCACGGGCTGCGCGTCGAGCCGATCGTCGCGGCGCTCGTGCAGGCCAGGCTCTCCGGCCGCGTCCCGCTGATCATGAACGAGGACAAGCAGCCGCGCCGCCGGGCTCCCGGCGAGTTCGCCCGCCGCGCGCGCTTCGCGCACGTCGTCCCGGTCATGTCCGGGAAGGGCGGCGTCGGCAAGTCGCTCACGACCGCGCTGCTCGCCGTCGGCCTGCGCCGCGCCGGGAAGAAGGTCGGGATCCTCGACGCCGACATCACCGGCCCGTCGATCCCGCGGCTGTTCGGCCTGACGCGGCCGCTCGGGCTCGAGCCGGACCCGAACACGCCACCGGGGCAGCAGCCGAAGCCGCTGATGGTCCCCGCGACCTCGCGCTCCGCGATCGAGGTCGTCAGCTCGAACCTGCTCACCGACAAGGAAGACACGGCGATGATTTGGCGCGGGCCGATCCTCTCCGGCGTGATCCGGCAGTTCTACGAGCAGGCGCTGTGGTCCGATCTCGACTACCTGCTGATCGACCTTCCGCCGGGGACGAGCGATGCGCCGCTCACCGTGCTGCAGTCGCTCGCGATCGACGGCGTCGTGCTGGTGACGATGCCGCAGCGGCTCGCGACGATGATCGTGCGCAAGGCGGCGAACCTCGTGCACCAGCTGGGTAAACCCATCGTCGGCGTGATCGAGAACATGTCGTACTTCGTCGCGCCGGACACCGGAACGCGGTACGACGTGTTCGGGCCGTCATACGCCGACCAGGTCGCGGAGCTCGCCGGCGCGCCGGTCTTCGCGCGGATGCCGATCGACCCGAAGCTGGTCGCGCTGGCGGATACCGGACGCGTCGAGGAGATCGACGATCCTATCGTCGACCTGCTCGCCGAAAAGCTGCAGGCCGCGATGGCGGCGCGCCCGCCGAAACCGGCGGAGACGATCTCGCTGATTTAGGTGCGCTCGCGCGGCCGGCGGCCGCGCGAGGATGCGGCAACGCGGTGGTCGCAATGGTGCGGCGTGCGGTCTTCCATCGTTCGCCGTTTCGTGCTGCGTGCGCTCGCCGTCGCGGCCGTGCTCCTCGCCGGCACGGCGGTGCCCGCGAGCGCGGATCCGGCATCCGAGAGCGCGACGAACCAGTATTTCCGCAGCATCCGTTCTTCGCCGCTGCAGGTGCGGCGGTTCATGCAGGAGTTGCCGAAGGGTGCCGACCTGCACAACCACGCCTCCGGCGCGGTCTACGCGGAGCGGCTCGTCGGCTGGGCGGTTCAGGACAAGCTCTGCGTGGACGCGACCTACACGCTGCAGACGTGCGACCGCGGCGGACAGCCGCTGGCGGCGCAGCTCGCCGGCAGCGGCTACCGGGACCGGCTGATCGACGCGCTCTCCATGCGCGCGTTCGTGCCGGGCGAGGAGTCCGGGCACGACCACTTCTTCACCAGCTTCGACAAGTTCGGCGCCGCCACGTCGCTGCACCGCACCGAGGTCGTCGCCGAAGCGGTGCGCCAAGCCGCTCGGGACCGCGTCGACTATCTCGAGCTGATGGTGACGTTCGGGAACTCGCGTCCCGGGCCGTCGCTGAGCGACGCGACGAAGGGCGTGACGTTCGACGGCGACTTCGACAAGCTGCGCGCGGCGCTGCTCGCCAACGGGTTCGCGAACGTCGTCACGGCGGCGCAAAGCGACCTCGCCTCGCTCGAGGCCGACCGTGCGAAGACGATGCGCTGCCACGACGCGCGGCCCGCGCGCGAGCCGGGCTGCGCGGTGACGCTGCGCTACATCCAGCAGGTGATTCGCGCGCTCGATCCGGTCACGGTGTTCGCGCAGACCATGCTCGGCTTCGAGCTCGCGAAGCGCGACGAGCGGCTCGCCGGGCTGAACTTCGTGAGCCCCGAGGACGGCCCGGTCGCGGTCCGCGACTACGCGCTGCACATGCGGACGATCGCGTACTTGCGCCGCGTCGAGGGCGACGTCCCGGTCACGCTGCACGCCGGTGAGCTGACGTTGGGCCTCGTCCCGCGCGAGGTGCTCGACGACCACATCGACCAGGCCGTGAACGTCGCCGGCGCGCGCCGGATCGGCCACGGCGTCGACATCGTCTACGAGCGCAACGCGCCGGCGCTGCTGCGGACGATGGCGGCGCGGCACGTGCTGGTCGAGATCGCGCTGACCAGCAACGACGTGATCCTCGGGGTGCGCGGGAACCAGCACCCGTTCCCGCTCTACCTCGCCAACGGCGTTCCGGTCGCGCTCGTCACCGACGACGAGGGCGTCTCGCGGATCGACCTGACCAACGAGTTCGTCCGCGCCGCGCGCGACTACCCGTTCCTGGGCTATGCGAGCTTCAAGGAGTTCGTCCGCGACAGCGTCGAGTACGCGTTCCTCCGCGGCGCGAGCCTCTGGACCGGCGCTCCGCGCAGACCGGTCGCGGCGTGCGCCGCGCTTCCGGCGAGCGCGGCGTGCCGCGCGTTCCTCGCCGCGAGCCCGCGCGCGAGCGTGCAGTGGCAGGTCGAGCGCGAGCTCGACGCCTTCGAGGCGCGCTACGCGAAGGCGCACGCGGGTCCGCGCCTCCCGGGCTGATCCGCGAGCCTCTGCCGTCCCGCTGCCGCGCGTGCCGCCGAACTTCTGCCACGCTTCGTTCGACCTATACCTACGAACCGGGCCCCCGCCCGCAGCGACACGACGACGGAGGTTCTCGCATGCGACGCTCTCTGACCCTCGCGCTCACCCTCATCACGGCGCTCGGCGCCACGGCCGCAGCCGACACCGGCGAGCACGTCAGCACGCTGGGCGACCAGCGCGCGGTCGGCATCACGATCTACAACGCCGATCTCGCGCTCGTCCGCGACCGCCGCCACGTCACCCTCCCGAAGGGCGAGTCGCACCTCGCCCTCCGCGACGTCAGCGCGCGGATCCAGCCGGAGACCGCGCTGCTGACGAGCATCACCGCGCCCGCGCGGCTGAACGTGATCGAGCAGAACTTCGACTACGACCTCCTCTCTCCGCAGAAGCTGCTCGAGAAGTACGTCGGACGTGACGTCGACGTGGTTCGAATCGACCGGAACGGCGAGCGGCGCGTCGAGCGCGCGCGCGTCATGTCGACGAACGGCGGCGTCGTGCTGCGCTACGCCGACCGGATCGAGACCTCGGTGAACGGGACGCTCTCGTTCCCCTCGCTGCCGCCCGACCTGCGCGACCGCCCGACGCTGGTCACCGACCTCGCGAACGGCAGCGACGGCGCGCAGGACGTCGAGCTGACGTACCTCAGCGGCGGGCTGAGCTGGAAGGCGGACTACACCGCGCTGCTCTCGGCGAACGACGACCGCGTCGACCTGCACGGCCTGATCACCCTGCAGAACGCGAGCGGGACGGAGTACCGCGACGCCGCGGTGCAGCTCGTCGCCGGCGACGTGAACGTCGTGCAGAACCAGCTCAAGCAGATCGGCGCGGTCCGCTCGAGTGACGCGTACGACGTGAGCACGCGCCCGACCGAGCAGGCGCTGTTCGAGTACCATCTCTACACGCTGCCGCGCCGGACGACGATCGCGGACAACCAGACGAAACAGGTCGAGCTGCTCAGCGCGCCCGGCGTCGCGGTGACGAAGACGCTGGAGCTGCGAGGCCAGTCGTCCTACTACGGCACCGCCGAAGCGGACCTCGGCGAGCGGCTGAAGGTCGGGACGTACGTGACGTTCCGCAACCAGGGCGGCGCGCTCGGCGTTCCGCTGCCGAAGGGCGCGGTGCGCGTCTACAAGCGCGACAACGCGGGGACGGCGCAGTTCGTCGGCTCCGACACGATCGACCACACGCCGAAGAACGAGACGGTCCGGCTGCATCTCGGCGACTCGTTCGACGTGACGGCGAGCAAGAAACAGACCGACTACAAGTCGCTCGGCGGCAGCGTCTACGAGAGCGCGTACGCGATCGTGCTGCGCAACGCGAAGCCGGCGGCCGAGACGGTGCAGGTCGTCGAGCCGATCCCCGGCGACTGGACGATGCTCGCATCGTCGGCGCGCTACGAGAAGACGTCCGCGTCGACGGCCACGTGGTCGCTGCGCGTCCCGGCCGAAGGGTCGACGACGCTGACGTACCGGGTGCGCGTCAAGTTCTGAGGAGTGGGTACACGGCCGAGGTGGCCGGTACGACGACGATCGGAAAGGCCGCGCTCGGCGCGGCGACGGGGTTCGTGCTCGGCTACGCGGCGATCCGCGCGGCGCAGGCGGTGCGCGATCTCCGCGCGCCGTATCCCGCGCTCGCGCAGCGCGATCCGCGCCGCTACGGCGCGCGGCGCCGCGCGCTGGCGCTCGCCGGGCTCGTTCGCGGGACCGCGGCGCTCGCCGTGACCGCGTTCGCGCTCGCCGATCCGATCGACCGCGCGCTGCGCCCGCTGCCGCGCCCGCTGCGCGCGCCGGCGTTCGCGCTCGCGGTGCTCGCGCTCGACGCGGTGCGCGATCTCCCGGCCGACTACGTCGAAGGCCACGTCCTCGAGCGCGTGCACGGGACCACCGAGCAGAGCGCGGGCGGATGGCTCGCCGATCAGGCGAAAGGCGCGGCGCTCGGAGCGGTCGTCACCGCCGTGCTCACCGAGCTCGCCGACGCGGTCGTCGTGCGCGCGCCCCGGCGCTGGCCGCTGATCGCGATCGGCACGACGGCGCCGCTGCTCGCGTTCGCGACGGTGATCGTCCCGACGTTCGTGATGCCGCTGTTCAACCGCTACGAGCCGGTCACCGGCGAGCTCGAGACGCGGATCCGCGCGCTCGCCGCGCGCTACGGGCTCGGCGACGCCGCGATCCTGCGCTTCGACATGAGCCGTCAGACGAAGAAGGCGAACGCGTTCGTGACCGGGGTGCTCGGCACGGAGCGGATCGCGCTCGGCGACACGCTCGTCGCGAGCTTCGCCGAGGACGAGACGCTGTTCGTCGTCGCGCACGAGCTCGGCCACTACGTCCGCCGCGATCCGTGGCTCGGGATCGCGCTCGGCACCGCGGGGATCGCCGTGACGCTCCTAGGCGGCGACGCCGCGCTGCGGCTCACCACCAAGCGCGGGCTGAGCTCGCCGGCGCAAGGCGCGCGGCTGGCGTTCTACGCGCTGCTGATCCAGCTCGCGCTGATGCCGCTCGTCAACGCGGCGTCGCGCGCGCTGGAGCGCCGCGCCGACCGCTTCGCGCTCGCGGCGACCGCCGACCGCGAGGCTGGGATCCGCGCCTTCCGCCGCCTCGGCGAGCAGAATCTCGCCGAGCTCGACCCGCCGCGCTGGTCGGAGCTGCTCTTCTCCTCGCACCCCTCGCTCGCATCCCGGATCCGCGCGCTCGAAGCGGAATCCGCGCCGACCGCGTAAGGCCCTGCTCACTCCTCGAGATCGAAAGGACTCTCGCTCGCCGCGGCCGCGTGCGCGTCGAGCCAGCGCACGAACGGCGCGGTGTCGCGGATGAAGTCGCGGAAGACCGCGAACGCGCCGCGCCGCTGCAGCTCGGCGTCGGCGACGTCGCGGCTGAGCATGTAATTGCGCGCGCGGATCAGCGGCAGGCGCGGGTGGGTCTTCGGAAATCCGCGCGGCGTCACACGCATCGCGTCGGTCTCGAGCGGCAGATACGGTTTGGCCGCCCGGCTCGCGAGGATGCGGTCGAACGCGCGCGCGTCCGCGCCGTTCTCGGCGAACGTGCTGCGCAGCGCGTGGAGCGAGGGCTTCTCCGGAACCCAGACGCCGGCGGAGACGTGCGAGGCGCCGGGCGCGAGGTGGACGTAGTAGCCCGGATACGCGCCGTTCTTCCCGCCGGGTGACATCCAGGCGGAGAGCCACGTCTTGTACGGGTCCTTCTGCTTGTGGAACCGCGTGTCGTTGGCGATGCGGAACAGACACGCGCGCGGATCGACGTGGGCGAGCCGGTCGTCGGCCTGCGCGCCGGCGAGCAGCAGCATCGTCACGAGGTCCTCGAAGCCGTGCCGCACGTGCTCGTCCCACGCCGCGCGGTTCGCGTGGAACCACGCGCGGTCGTTGTGCTTCTTCAGCCCGCGCAGGAAGCGGAACGCGACCGCGAGGTCGAGCGGCGCTTCACGGTCGCGGCTGCGGCTCATCCTTCGACAGGCTCAGGATGACACTTACAGTGATAGGACGGGCGAGGGTCGCGTGCCGAGCCAGGTCGCGAGGTCGGTCTTCACGTCGACGTGGACGCCGTCGTGCAGCTCGCGGCGGAACTCGCCGAGGAGCCCGAACGCCTCGGCGAAGGCGTCGTGCTTGTGGATCGACTCGTAGTTCACTTGCGTCGCGCCCACGTACGTCGCGTCGGGGAGGTCGGCGTAGACGTCGAGGACGCGGGCGAGGATTCCGCGCACGACGTCCTCGACGAACTTCGGGTTGTGGTGCGCCTTGTTGACGATGAAGAACTCGTCGGGGCGCTTGAGCAGATCGTACGTCTCGCTCGACATCGAGGACTCCACGATCTCGACCAGATCCTCGGCGCGGATCTGCGCCGCGTGCGGCGCATCGGCGCCGAGAAAGACGCCGCCGCGGCCGCGCTGGTTGTGCGTCGCGACGGGGAGCGCGTCGACCGCGCGCGTCGCGTCCGCTTCGGAGAAGCCCGCGTCCTGCAGCTCGCGGATCGAGTGCTCGCGGACCATGAGCTGCGCGCACGGGCAGGCGGTCATCCCCTCGGCCTCGACGCCGACGATCCGGCGCGTCCCCTTCGCGTCGGCGTGCGCGATCCCGACCAGCGTGTACGTCTCCTCGGTGCGCTTCCCGCTCACCGGCGTCCAGCGCTCGAGCCCGAACTGCGCGCGCAGCCGCACGTCGGCGCGGAGCGCGCCCTGCGCGCCGACGATCTCGCGTGCGATCCGCTCGGTGAGGTCCTCGACGCGCACCGGTTTGTCGGTGCGCGCCAGGACGTCGAGCGTCGCCGACTCCAGCAGTTCGGAGAAGCGCGACATGTGCACGCCGGCCTTGTCGGGCGCGAGGTCGGCGACCATCGTGAACTCGCCCTGGAAGACGCGCTCCTCGCCGGCGACGCGCGTGCGGATCATGCGCTTCACGCCCGCGACGCCGACGCGGTTCAGCGAGAGCCGCACGTCGGGCGCCTCTTCCTGGCGGTTGGCCGCGAAGTGCATCGCGCGCGCCTTGCGCGCGATCCCTTCGTGCGACACGGCGGCGGCCAGCTCGGCGATCGTCTTCCCGCTGCGCGGCTCGACCGCGTCCGGTGCGATCTCCGCCAGCGGGACCAGGTTGAACGCGCGCGCGGCGAGATACGGGTGCGGCACCTCGAACCGCCCGAAGTCGGCGATCAGATCGTCGATCAGCAGCACGTCGAGGTCGATCGGCCGCGCGTCGAGCGGGGTGCGGCTCTGGCGCCCGATCGCGCTCTCGACGCCGCGCGCGAACGCCTCGAACGCCGCGGGATCGAGCGCGGTCGTGAGCTTCGCCGCCGCATTGAGGAACGCCGGACCGGCGACGCCGTTCGCCGGCGCGGTCTCGTAGAACGACGAGACCGCCTCGACGCGCGCCTGCGCGCGGAGCCGCTGGAGCGCGGCCAGGATCGTGCTCTGCCGGTCGCCGAGGTTGGAACCCAGGCCGACGTAGACCGTGTGCATCGCTGCTAGAGACTACCCGCCCGGGTCCCGAGTTGCCGCAACGGCTACCGGATCGCGATCCGCGCGGGGGTGCCGAGCGCGTTCAGCGGCGGCCCGTACATCGCGAAGACGGTCGTCGCCGGCGCGGTGAAGAACCCCGGCGTCGTCGCCCGCAGCGTGTAGTGCAGCCGGATCGGGCTGCCGCGGGACACCCGCGTCGCGAAGAACGCGACGCGGTCGTCGTAGAACTGCAGGCCGCTCCAGTCGTCGCCCGACTCGTACTGGCGCGGCTGGTACTCGAGCCCGGCCGGGAGCGGGTCGACGATCGCGACGTACTGCGCGTCGTCGCTCGCGGTCACCGTCACGTCGACGTCGATCTGGTCGCCGACGCGCCAGTCGTTCCCGTTCGGCGACGAGTAGTTCCGCTCGACGGTGAACGCCGGATCGAGCTGCGCGGCCGGCGGCTGCGCGACGTAGCGCGTCCAGTCGGTCGACCACCACAAACCGCCCGTCCCCTCGCGCGCGAAGCGCACCGTCGCGCCGTGGCGCAGCAGCTTCGCGGGGACGGTGACCGACGCGTCGGCCAGTGCGAGCACGGGCGTCTCGATCCGCAGCGTCTTCACGACGCGCCCGCCGACCGTGATCCGCACCGTCTCGTGCGGGTGCAGCTCGTCGGCCGACTGCGGGATCGCCTCGCTCATCGCGTAGATCGCCGCGGCGGTGTCCTTCGTCGTCTCGAACCACGAGCCGTGCTGGCGCGTGCGCAGCCAGCTCACGACGTGCCCGACGCGCGGGTCGTCCGGCGTCATCGCGGCCAGGAAGCGCAGCCCGTACGCGGTCGTCTCGATCGGATCGTCCTCCCAGCGGTAGTGCCAGCCCTGGCCCTTCCACTGCGCGTACGTTCCGTCGTCGCTGATCCGGCGCAGCAGCTCGTCGAGCAGCGGCTGCGCGCCGGCCTTGTCGCCGAGCGCGACGTGCGCGAGCCCGAGCACCGAGAGCGCGTACGTGTTCAGCTCCTTCGCCTGCGCGTCGGCGTCAGCGAGCAGCTTCCGGTCGACCGAGTCCGGGCTCGCGTCCGCGAGCGCGAAGAGCATGTAGGCGCGCGTGTTCCATTCGGAGTTCGGCTGCGCGCCGCCCCAGAACGCCAGCGTGTCGCCGCGCTGCTTCACCTGGTTCACGACGCTCCTCACGCCGGCGTCGAGCGTCTGCTTCGGAACGGGGTAGCCGTCGCGCGCGAGCTCGGCGAGCCCGTAGAGCGCGTACGCCGTCATGAACGGGTTCGCGTCGTCGTGCTCCCACCAGCCCCACGAGCCGTCGGTGTGCTGCAACTGCACGAGCCGGTCGACGGCCTTCTTCGCGACCGCCGCCGGCGCGGGTCCCTCGCCGGGCGGCAAGCGCATCCGCTTGCGCATCCGGTCGACGTAGATCGCCGGAAGCGCGGCCGACATCGTCTGCTCGACGCAGTAGTAGGGATAGATCTCGAGCAGCCGGACGCCGGCGGCGAGCTGCGCGAGCGCGCTCGGCGCGAGGTCGATCCGCAGATCGCCGGCCTCGCTGCCGCGCGGCAGTGCGAGCGCGATCGACGCGCTCGACGGGAGCGCGCCGGCGCCACGGTCGTGCACTGCGCTCGCGGCCGCCTCCACTGGAATCGTCGTGCGCAAGCCGTCGCGCAGCGTTCCGCTGGTGCCCGCCAAGCGCAGCGAGGCCGGGCCGAGCTCGCCGCCGCGGACGGTCCAGCGCGCGTTCGCGCTGGCGTTCTTGTCGAAGCGCGAGGGGGTCGTGACGTCGGCGACGCCGAGCTCCGGCGCGGAGAAGCGCAGCAGCGCGCTCTTCGCGCGCGGCGTCCCCTGCGCGGTCGCCGTCATCGTCGCCGTGTCGCCGCGGCGCAAGAAGCGCGGCGCCGCGAGGCGGACGAGGAAGTCTTTCGTCACGAGCGCCGAGCCGGTGCCACGGCCGACGTCGGACTGCTGCGTCACGCCGATCCCCGAGGCGGTGTACGACGTGAGCGAGTCGGGCCAGGTGAACGTGACGATCGCGTTCCCGTCGGCGCCGGTCATCACGGAGGGCGACCAGTACGCGGTGTCGCGAAAGTCGGATCGCAGCTTGTCGAACGACGGTGCGCTCCCCGGCGGAGGCGGCGGCGCAGCCGCCCGAGCCGAGATGTTGTACATGTCGGCGGTCTGCATCGGGACGACGGTGCTGCGCGACTGCGTGCGGCCGATGACGTTCAGCGGCTGGACGTAGAAGTAGAGCGTCATCGGCGTGTTGAGCTGCGACCACGACGGCTGCTCGTTGCGGTACGGGCCCGCGCCGCCGTACAGCGCGCGATAGGGATCGACCGCCGCATCCGGCCGCAGCGCGAAGATCGCGTCGTCGACCACCGCGAGCCCGACCTCGGCGCGCGCGGGCGCTCCGTCGGGACCTTCGGCGTGGACGCTGAACCGCGCGCGGTCGCCGGGCGCGTACGTCGCTTTCTCGCCGCGGATCGTGACGCGCAGCGCGTGCGGGGCCGGCGAGACGTTCACGACGGCGTCGCCGGTCGCGAGACCGCTCTCGGTCGGGACGGAGACCGCGACGCGATAGTGGGCCACGCCG
>DATHLL010000236.1:0-2965 GCA_035488195.1 Candidatus Elarobacter sp.
GCGTGCTCGGCGGCCAGGACCGCGGCGACGCTCGGATCGATCGGGCGCGAGCCGCGCGGCGCGACGAAGACGCGCAGCGAGCCGCCGTGCGTCGGCAGCTCGCCGACCTCGACGATCTCGAGATCCCAGGCGGCGAAGCGCGGCGTGAGCGCGATCAGCGAGAGGTACGAGTAGTGCTCGTGGTAGATCGTGTCGAACTGCAGCCCGGCGATCGTCCGCAGCAGGTGGGGGAACTCGAACGTCGCGACGCCGTCCGGGGCCAGCAGCGCCGCGAACCCGCCGATGAAATCGTCCAGGTCGGGGACGTGCGCGAGCACGTTGTTCGCCGCGATCAGATCGGCGGCGCCGAACTCGCGGCGCACGCGCTCGCCCAGCGCGCGGCCGAAGAACTCGTCGATCGTCGGGACGCCCGAGGCGACCGCGACCGCCGCGACGTTCGAGGCCGGCTCGATCCCGAGCACGCTCACGCCGCGCGCGACGAAGTTCCGCAGCAGGTAACCGTCGTTGCTGGCGACCTCGACGACCTTCGAGCCGGCGCCGATCCCGCGCCGCATCATCTCCTCGGCGTACGCCTGCGCGTGCGCGAGCCAGGTCGTCGAGTACGACGAGAAGTAGCGGTAGTCGCCGAAGAGCTCCTCGCGGTCCGCCGCGACGCCGACCTGCACCAGGAAGCAGCGCTCGCACACGTACGCATGGAGCGGGAACACCGTCTCCGCCCGGTCGAGCGCGTCGGGCGCGGTCAGCGCGTTCGACGGCGGCGAGAGCCCGAGGTCGACGACGCTCCGCAGCGTGCCGCCGCCGCACCCGCGGCACACGAGCCGCGCGGTCTCGCCTCGAGCATCTCCGGTGTCACCCTGAGCCTGTCGAAGGGTGACCGGCGATCCGGCTGTCACGAGAAGAAGCTCACCACGCCGTCGATGACGCGCTCGATCGACCGCTCCGGCATCAGCGAGTGCAGCGGCAGCGTGACCACTTCCTCGACGACGCGCTCGGTGACCGGCATCGGCGAGCGCCGCGCGCCGGCGAAGAACGTGTGCTTGTGGACCGGGACGAAGTGGATCCCGCAGTCGACGCCGCGCGCGGCGAGATGCTCGATCAGCGCCTCACGCCGTCCGCCCAGCACGCGCAGGCTGTAGATGAACGGCGAGACGTCCGCGTAGTCGTGGCGCAGCACGCGCACGCCCTCGATGCCGTCGAACGCGGCGGAGTACCGCTCGCACACCGCGCGGCGGCTCGCGATGAACTCGTCGATCCGCTTGATCTGCGAGACCCCGACGCTCGCCATGATGTTGGTGAGGTGGTAGCGGAAGCCTTCGCTCACGACGTCGTAGTCCCAGGCGCGCTTGTTCTGATAGCGCAGCGTGGTGTCTTTGTCGACGCCGAGGAGCCGCAGCTTCTGCAGGCGCTCGTACTCCTCGCGGTGCGGCGTCACGACGCAGCCGCCGTCGATCGACGTGATGATCTTGACCGGGTCGAAGGAGAAGAACTGCACGTCGCCGCCGCTCCCGATCTTCGCGCCGCCGACGGTCGAGCCGAAGGCGTGGCAGGCGTCCTCGATCACGCGCAGCCCGTGCTTGCGCGCGAGCGCGTACACGTCCGCGCTCGCGCACGGGATCCCGGAGAAATGCAGCGGGACGATCGCCTTCGTCCGCGGCGTGATCAGCGACTCGGCCGAGGCGACGTCGAGCCCCAGATCGTCGTCCCGCACGTCGCACATCACGACCTCGGCGCCGGTCGCGCGGATCGCCTGATGGTCGGCGACGTAGTTGAACGAGGGCGTGATCACCTCGTCGCCCGCGCCGATCCCGGCGGCCAGCAGGGCGATGTGCATCGCCGAGGTCCCCGTGTTCGTCGCCACCACGTACCTGTCTTGGACGCCGAGATAGCGAGCGATCCGCTCCTCGAACTCCTTCGTGGTCGCTCCCATCCCGAGCCAACCGACGTCGAGCGCGTCGGTCAGATGCTTGAGCGTGTCGACCCCGACGTAGGGGACGAAGACCGGGACCCGTTCCTCCGACGAGGCCGGCGGGACCGGCGGGCGGTCGAGGACGTTCATGCTATTGTTCGGGGCCTCCGTTGACGAATACCTTATCGGTGAACGAGATGGCGAGCTTGAGCGCGCGCGTCCTTCGACAGGCTCAGGACGACGCGGTTGCGGCCTCCGATCCGCACGATCCGAAGGACGCCGCGCTGCTGCGCAAGATGGGCAGCGATCCCGAGGTGCGGGCGGCGTGGAAGCGCGCGTTCGACCTGATCGCCCCCTACCGGTACGCGTACAACTGGAGCTGGATGGGACGTCCGGCGATCCAGTTCCCGCAAGACATGATCGCCATGCAGGAGATCATCTGGCGCACGAAGCCGGAGGTGATCGTCGAGACCGGGATCGCGCACGGCGGCTCGCTGGTGTTCTCCGCCTCGATGCTGGCGTTGCTCGGCGGCGAGCGCGAGGCGATCGGGATCGACATCGACATCCGCGCCCACAACCGTGCCGCGATCGAGGCGCACCCGATGGCTTCGCGCATCACGATGTTCGAGGGCTCGTCGGTCGACGAACATCTCGCTGCGCGCGTCGGCGCCCACGTCGGCGACCGCACCGCGATGGTCGTCCTCGACTCGAACCACACCGCCGACCACGTCGCGCGCGAGCTCGCGCTGTACTCGCTGCTGGTCCGCGCCGGTTTCTTCCTGGTCGTGATGGACACGGCGGTCGAGTACGCCGATCCGGCCTCGATCGTCGACCGGCCGTGGGGTCCGGGGAACAACCCGATGACCGCGGTCGACGCGTTCCTGGCGCACGAAACACGCTTTGTCGTCGATGAAGAGTACGACGCGAAGCTGCTGTTCACGGTCGCGCCGCGCGGCTACTTGCGCGCGACGAGGGACCCCGAGGCGACGTGACCACCTGCCGGCCGCCTCGCGAGGAAGACGTCCCCGCGCTCGCCGCGCTGCGCAACGATCTGCCGAC
>DATHLL010000237.1:0-7213 GCA_035488195.1 Candidatus Elarobacter sp.
CGGAGTTGGCGGCCAGCAGCTTCAGCGCGCTGACGTCCTTGGTGAAGCAGGAGCCGCCATAGCCGATGCCAGCCTGCAGGAACTTCGGACCGATGCGCTGGTCGAGGCCGACTCCCCGCGCCACCTCCATCACGTCCGCGCCGGTGTCCTCGCAGACGTTGGCGATCTCGTTGATGAACGAGATCTTCGTCGCCAGGAACGCGTTCGCCGCGTACTTGATCATCTCGGAGGTGCGCACGTCGGTGACGACCAGCGGCGCCTCGAGCGGCGCGTAGAGATCGCGCATCACGCGCTCGGCCTCCGGGTCGTCGGTGCCGATCACGATGCGGTCGGGCTTGAGGAAGTCGGCGACCGCCGAGCCTTCGCGCAAAAACTCCGGATTGCTGACCACGCTGACCGGGTGCGGCGCGGTCGCGTGCTCGCGGATGATCGAGGAGATCATCTCGCCGGTCTCGACCGGGACGGTCGACTTCGAGACGACGATCTTCGGCCCGTCGAGCGCGAGCCCGATCTCGCGCGCGACCGCGCGCACGGCGCTGAGGTCGGCGTGGCCGTCGGCGCGCATCGGCGTCCCGACCGCGATCACGATGATCTCGCTCTCGCGCGTCGCGCGCGCCACGTCGGTCGTGAACGCGAGCCGGCCCGCCTGCACGTTGCGCGCGACCAGCTCGCCGAGCGAGGGCTCGTAGAACGGGATCTCGCCCGCTTCGAGCCGCTCGATCTTGCCGGCGTCGTTGTCGACGCAGGTGACGCGGTTTCCCAGCTCCGCGAAGCACGTTCCGGTCACCAGCCCGACGTAGCCGGAGCCGACGATCGCGATGTTCCTCATCGGTCGGAGGTGTTCGCGAGGCCCTCGGCCGGCCCCCGCGAGCGCCCGCCGAGCGCGGTCGCGCACGCGAGCAGCGCGCACAGGTGGCCGACGACGATCACCTGCAGCAGATCGCCGGCGCTGCGATGGCGCAGGACGACCGCGACGATCTCGCCGGCCGCGACGCACGCGAGCGGGACGACGAACCGCATCCGCCCGCGCGCGATGTTGTAGGTCGCGACCATGTTCGCGGTCGCGATCGCCGAGATCGCGAGGACGTACGGCAGCACGAACGGCGCGGCGGCGGCGAACGAGCGCCCCGCGATCGTGGTGACGACGAACCGCGGCGCGAGCGCGAACAGCGCGACCGCGCAGCCGCAGATCACCGCCGTCACGCCGAGCGCCTGCAGGAACAGGTAGCGCGTGCGCTCGCCGCGCGCCGAGCGGCCCGCGGCCTGCGGCAGCAGCACGGTCGGGACGAACGCGATCACCGCGTAGAGCGCGCGCCCGGAGAGCGCCGCCGCGCCGTAGAGCCCGGCGGTGTGCGCGTCGAGATAGCGCTTCGCGAGGATCACGTCGTAGAGCAGCAGCACGTTGACGCAGAAGACCGCGACCGCGACCGCCGCCGAGGTTCGCGCGACCTCGCGCAGCGAGAAGCGCGCGGGCTGCGCGCGCCCGTGCGGGCGGCCGGCGAGGTACGTGAACGCCGCCGCGGCGAGATAGCCGGCCGCCATCCCGGCCAGCGCTCCGCGCAGTCCGGCGACGAGCGCGAGCAGCGGCGAGACGATCGCCTTGGCGAGGTTCTCGGCGACGTTCGAGAGCGCGAACGCGACGAACGCCGAGGTTCCCTGCAGCACGCCGCGCAGCAGCGGGAGCGCGATCGCGCCGCACAGCGAGCACGCCGCGAGGACGACCAGCAGCGGGTCGCCGAGATGCAGGAAGCTCGAGAGCGGGACCGCGAGGCAGGCGAGGACGAGCGCGGGGACGACCGAGAGCACGACGACGAGCCGGTCGATCGCGCGGACGAGCCCCGAGAGCCGCTCCGGCGCGAGCGCGAGATCGGTCGCGAGCTTCGCGATCACCATCTGGCCGATCAGCGAGGGGCCGGCGATGATCAGCACGATCGCGAGCAGCGAGGAGAACGTCCCGTACGCTTCGACCCCGATCGTCCGGCTGACGAGCGCGTAGAAGACGTAGCCCAGGACGTTCGCCGCCATCAGCCCGGCGAACGTGATCGCGGCGTGCGCGGCGACGCGCCGGTGCGAGGGCGCGGCGGCGTCGGTCACAGCCGCAGCCCGAAGTCCTCGGCGTCGACGGTGAGGTTCGGGTTGTAGTACGGATCGCGCGCCGCCCAGTTCGGCCAGCGGCGCCGGATCGTCCCGACCTCGTCCATCGCGCGCGCGACCTTAGCCGGCGTGTCGTCGCCGCCACGGCTCTTCGACTCGTAGTGGTGCAGCTTCGCGCGCGGGACGAAGACGTTGCGGTAGCCCGCGCGGCGCAGCTTCAGGCACAGGTCGACGTCGTTGTACGAGACCGCGAGCGACTCGTCGAGCCCGCCGGCCTCGAGATACTTGCGGCGCTGCACCATCAGGCACGCGCCGGTGACGGCGAGGCAGTTCGTGTCGAGCTCGAGCGCGCCGTGGTAGCCGGTCGTGTTTCCGGGGAGGTAGCGGTGCGCGTGGCCGGCGAGCCCGAGGATCCCGAGCACGACGCCGCCGTGCTGCACCGTGCCGTCGGCGTAGAGCAGCAGCGCGCCGACCGCGCCAATCGCCGGACGCCGCGCCTGCCCGAGCATCGCCTCCATCCACTCCGGCGCGATCACCTCGGTGTCGTTGTTCAGCAGCAGCAGATAGTCGGCGGCGGTCGCGCGCGCGGCCTCGTTGTTCAGCCGCGAGTAGTTGAACGGCGCCGGATCGCGCACGACGCGGAAGCGCTCGGGCTCGCGCGCCTCCCAGCGCGCGAGGAGCTGCTGCGTCGCGCTCTCGCGGCTGCCGTTGTCGACGACCAGCAGCTCGAAGTTCGCGTACGCGGTCCGCTCGAAGATCGAGGCGATGCAAGGGCCGAGCAGATCGGCGCGGTCGCGCGTCGGGATCACGACGCAGACGCGCTCGTCGCCGGGGACCGCATAGCGGACCTCGACGCCGCTCTCGGCGATGCGCAGGGTCGCGCGTTCGCCGCGCCGCCGCAGCGCGACCTCGACCGCGAGCGCGAGATCGTTCTTCTGCACCGCGTTCGCGGGGTGGCGGTGGACGAGGACGCGCGGGACGTGCACGATGTTCTCGGTCGTCTCGCCGACGCGCAGCAGCGCCTCGTACCAGGCCGCGCTCTCGAACACGTCGCGGACGCCGCCGGCGCGCTCGAGCGCGTCGCGCCGAATCGCGAGCAGCCGCCCGACGCAGTCGCGGGTGAGCAGCGTCTCGGGCGACCAGTCGGGCTTGAACCACGGGTCGACCGGGACGCCGCGCTCGCCGATCCGGTCCTCGTCGGTGTAGACGACGTCGGCGCCGTCCTGGAACGCGAGCGCGAGCTCGAAGAGCGCGTGCCGCTCGAGCCGGTCGTGCGGCTCGAGCGGGCCGACGACGTCGGCCTCGCCGAAGCGGTCGCCGCCCGGCGGGACGATCGCGATCCGCGGGTCGCCGGCGGCGAACGCGTGCAGCGCCGCCAGCGCCGGATCGTTCGCCGAGACGCCGACCAGGACGCGCGCCGACCAGCGCTCGTAGACCTGTTCGCGCAGCGAGCGCAGCGTCGCGTCGATCCCGGCGAGGCCGTCGCGCCGCGCGTCGATCACCAGCCCGAACGCGAACGCGCGCGGCAGGAAGCGCAGGACCGCGCGCATCCGCTCGACGTCCTCGTCGCGCAGGCGGTGGTGCTCGCGGAAGAGCTGGTACGGATCGCCGAGCGCGGCGAGCTCGACGGCGCGCGCGTCGGTCTGCGCGATCTGGACGGGGTCGTCGAGCGGGCCGATCCCGAACCGCCGCTTCGCCGCGAACCAGGCGTCGCGCAGCCGCCAGAAGCGGCTGACCCGCATCGCCTCGATCGTGCGGCGCTGCCGCTGCACTAGCGGGTAGAGGTAGGCGACCTGCGTCAGCAGCGCGTCGCGCGACTGCCCGTCCTCGAGCCCCGCGAGACCGTCGATCGCCTCGGAGGTCCGCGCCGCGACGCCCCGCCAGCCGCCGCGGCCCTCGGCGTACGCCGCGCCCGCGCCGGCCATCGCCGCCAGCGCCTCGGCGCCGGGGAGCGCGCCGAGCGCCTCGGCCCAGCCGCCGGGGGCGACGACGAGCCCGCCGCCGGTCTCGCGAACCAGCGCCGCAGCCCCCGGCGCGTCCTCGGCGGCGAGGACCGGCTTCCCGTACGCCCACGCCTCGACGACCTCCGGGACGAAGCCGAGCCCGCGGCCGGCGACCGCGACCGCCAGCGCGCCGGCGAAGAACGCGGCGCGGTCGCGCTCCGCGACGTCGTCGAGCCGGACGATCTGCGTCTCGCCCGCGGCCCGCGGGACCAGCGCGCCGGGCTCGCCGGCGGCGGCCAGCACGTACGGCCGGCCGCGGGTCGCGCGGTGGACCGCCTCGCCGCGCAGGTCGGCGCGCGGGACCACGTCGGCGCCGAGGCCGACGATCCGCGTCCGCGCGCGCGCCGCGGGGCCGTACAGCTCGGCGACCAGCATCGCCTCGGCCTCGGTCGTGCACAGAATCATCCGCGCCCGCGCGACCGCCGCGGCGACCGCGGGGAGCCGCGCCGCCGGCTCGTCGTCGAGCAGCGGGACGACGACGCCGCGCTCGGCGACGTCCTTCAGCGCGTGGACGGTCGTCGGCGCGGTGACGTCGACGAACAGCAGCGCGTCGTAGCGGTCGCCCCAGTCGCGCACGTGCGCCAGCAGCTCGGGGCTGCGGACGCGCTCGTCGAGCAGCGCCTGCGCGCGCTCGGCGACCGCCGCGCCGCTGCGGCGCACCGCGAGCAGCGCCTCCTCGTACGCGACGCGGTCGGGCGCGCTGACGCGGAAGCGCCGCACCGGGAACGGCTCGGTGTGGTCGAGCCCGGCGTGGAAGAAGTTCGCGTCCGGCGCGTCGGGCGTCGTCGTCGTCGTCAGCACGTCGAGCGCGACGCCCTCGAGCGCGAGGTGCGTCGCGTACGCGAACGCGTAGCGCTCCTTGCGCCCGCGCAGCTCGCGCCCGAAGAACGGCGTGACGAGCGCGACGCGCTGCGCGCCGCGCGCCCCCGCCGCGCTCACGACGCGCTCATCGCCGGCGCGCCCGCGTACGAGGCGGCGCGGCGGCGCTCGAACAGCCGCCGCGCGGCGACCTCGGCGACCGCGACGCCGACGACCAGCCAGTACGCCGACGCGACCTTCGGAAAGAAGAACAGGTCGTCGAGGACCTGGTGCGAGGCGAGCGCGACCGTCGCGCCGAGCGCGCCGACGACCAGCGGCCGCCGCACGCCGCTGCGCGCGAGCGTCACGATCGTCACCGCGAAGAGCGCGAGCGTCGCGGCGAGCCCGACCACCCCGCCTTCCGCCAAGCTCTGCAGGTAGATGCTGTTCGCGTGCGTCCGCACGCCGGTCAGCCCGACCTCGGCCAGGTCGAGCTCGTAGTTGCCGGCGCCGACGCCGACGATCGGCGAGGTCTTCCAGAGCGCGATCGCGGCGCGGAAGAGCTGACCGCGGTTGGCGAGATGATCGGACGACGAGGTCGCCTGGTCGAGCGAGAAGTACCCGGCCGGGACGCCGGCGCGCAGCGCGATCCCGATCCCGATCGCGACCAGCAGCGCGGCGGCGCCGGCGAAGCGCCACGCCGTGCTCGTGAACGGGCGCAGCACCAGCATCACGACGACGACGCCGAGCGCGGCGCCGACGATCCCCGAGCGCGAGATCGTCAGCACGTCGGTCGCCGCGGCGAGCGCGATCACCAGCAGCAGGACGCGGTCGCGGTGGACGAGCGCGCGCGCGACGAGCACCGGCAGCGCGACATCGAGGTAACCGGCGAGCTGGTTCGGCCCTTCGAGCGCGCCGGCGATCCGCGGCACCGAGCGCCCGTGCACGACGATCCCGCTGTGCGCGCCGGCGACGTACTCGGCGAGCGCGCTCAGGCACACCAGCACGACGGTGATCTCGAGCGTGCGCCAGAACGGGCGGTCGTCCGGATCGGTCGCGTACGCCGCGACCGCGCCCAGGAACAGCAGCAGGTACTCGCCGTCCTTGAACGCCTCGCGCACGACCGCGCCGAGATGCTGCGCGTGCGCGGCGCTCAGCGCGATCGCGAGCAGCGTCGCGCCGAACGCGAGCAGCATCGCGCGGACCGGAACCGTGCGCAGCGCGGCGATCTCGGGGCGCGAGAAGACGACCAGCGCGAAGAGCATCCCGACCAGTCCGGCCTTCAGCGTGGTGATCGTCGTCGGGCCGACGTAGCGCGCGAGGTCGAACGGCGCGACGACCAGCAAGGCCGCGACGCCGAGCGCCGGCCGGCGGCGCGTCAGCAGCGCGACCACGACCGCGCAGGCGAGGTAGACCAGCGCGCTGAGCGCGTCGACCGGCACGTGCGTCTCGTGGCGCAGCGTGACGGTCCACGGGTGCAGGATCACCGGATCACGGGAGCGGGACGAGATCGCGCGGGCGGCGGCGCAGCAGCAGGTCGATCGCGAGGTGCAGCTCTTCGGAGTCGACGACGCGCGCGAGCGCGATGAACACGAACGCGCCGAAGAGCAGGTGCTCGCCGAGGTTCGCGACGCGCGCGAGCGTCGTCGGCGCCGGCGGCGTGCGCGTCACCTGCACGGCGGCGAGCGCGAAGGCCATCACCGCCGAGCACGCGCCGACCTTCAGCAGCGAGACCGCGACCGTGCGCAGCGGGAACCCGCCGAGCGTGCGCCACGCGACGCCGAGGTACGCGATCGTCTGCAGCGTCTGCGAGACCGCGTTCGCGAGCAGCAGCCCGCGCGCGCCGAGCGAGGGCAGCCAGAGCACCGAGAGCAGCACGTTGAGCGCGACGGTCGCGACCGAGATCCCGATCGCGGTCCGCACGACGCCGCAGGCGTACAGGCAGCGCGTCAGCACGACGTTCGCGGCGAGCGCGACCAGCCCGACCGCCGCGTACGGCAGGAGCTGCGCGCACAGCACGGTCGCGACCGGGGTGAACGCGCCGCGCTCGAAGAGCGTCTGCACGATCGGCCCCGCGAGCATGCACAGCCCCCACGCCGAGGGCAGCGTCAGGAAGATCACCATCTGCAGCCCGGTCGCGACGCTCTTGCGCATCGCGGCGCGGTTCTTGTGCGCGAACTGGCTGGCGAAGAGCGGGAAGATCACCGTCGCGATCGCGGTGACGAAGATCTGCTGCGGAAAGCCGACGATCTTCACGGCGTAGTTCATCCCGGCGATCGTCCCCTCGCCGAGCCCCGAGGCGAAGAAGCGGTCGAAGA
>DATHLL010000238.1:0-5564 GCA_035488195.1 Candidatus Elarobacter sp.
CGCACTCGCGGTCGACGGCGCGGTGCGGAGACGCCCGCTACGCGCTGTTGAAGCGCTGCTCGCTCTCGCGGCCGGGATCGCGGTGCAGGCGCGCGGGCTGCGCCGCACCGGGATGTCGCCGGCGCTCGCGTGGTTCGCGCCCGCCGGGCACGCCGTGACGGCGGCGATCGTGGTGAACTCCACGCTGCGCGTGCTGAGCGGGCGCGGCGTCGACTGGCGCGGGCGGCGCTACACGGGGCGCGCGAGCGCGCGCTAGCGGGCGACCGGCGGCGAGAGCGCGCGCGATCCGGGTACAGAGGCCGAATGAGCGCCGGAACGCCGATCGAAGAAGACGAGGTCGAGGAAGTCGAAGAGCGCCGGCGCCCGCGCTCCGCCGTCATCTACGAGACGATCCGGCGCGAAGGCGAGGAGGAGTACGAGCGCTCTTCGGCCGCGCTGTTCTGGTCCGCGGTCGCCGCGGGCGGCTCGATGTCGTTCTCGATGATCGCGATGGGGATCTTGCAGGCCCATCTCCCGGACTCGCCGGCACGGCACCTCGTCTCGTCGTTCGGCTACACGGTCGGCTTCGTGATCGTGATCCTCGGGCGGCAGCAGCTCTTCACCGAGAACACGCTCACGCCGCTGCTGCCGATGTTCTACAAGCCGACGCCGTGGCGCGGCCGGCAGCTCGCGCGGCTCTGGACGGTGATCTTCATCGGAAACATCGTCGCGGCGCTCGTCGCATCCGCGTTCGTCGCGTTCGGCGGCGCGTTTCCGAAGGACACGCTCGACGCGTTCGACGAGCTCGCCCGGTCGTCGACGGGGCATCCGTTCCTCGTGCTGCTCACGAAAGCGGTGTTCGCCGGCTGGCTGATCGCGCTGATGGTCTGGCTGCTGCCGCTCGCCGAGAACGCGGGGATCTTCGTGATCATCCTCCTGACGTACGTGATCGCGGCCGGCGATTTCGGCCACATCATCGCGGGCTCGGTCGAAGCGTTCTACGGCGCGTGGCACGGCGCGATCTCGTGGGGCACCGTGCTGGCGTTCATCGTCCCGACGTTCATCGGGAACTGCATCGGCGGCGTCGCGTTCGTCGCCGCGGTCTCGACCGCGGAGATCTCGTCCGAGTCCGAGGAGAACGCCTGACGCGGCCGCGCCGCGTCAGTTCCACCGCGCGCGCCTCGCCGACGCTCCCTTCCGCGCGCAGCACCGTCTCGAGCGACTCGCCGGCGACGTACTCCATCACGATCGCGTGCCGTTCGGGCTCGGCGACGATGTCGTGCACGAGCACGGCGTTCGGGTGCGCGATCCGCGCCGCGGCCCGCGCCTCGCGGTAGAAGCGCGCCACCGTCCGCTCGTCGCCGGCGTACGCGGGCTTGAGCAGCTTCAGCGCGACGTCGCGCTGCAGCACCTCGTCCCACGCGCGCCACACCGTCCCGACCGCCCCTTCGCCGAGCAGCGCGCCGAGCCGGTACCGCTCGCTCGTCATCGCACCGCCGCCGCGGTCATTTCCCGTTCTTCGTCTCGCGGTCGCCGTCGGCGTCGGCCTCTTTCTTGCAGACGTACGCGCCGGCTTTGGTGTGGCCGTAGTAGACTTGACCCTTCTCGTGATAGACGTGCGACTTCGTATTGAGCCACACGACGACGTCGCTCGGACAATGCCCCTGCGCCGCGGCCTCCGTGTCGAAACCGGCCGGCTGGCCCGCGCCGGTGTTGACCGCGCCGCCGGTCGTCGTGCCGTTCATCCCGGCCGCCGACATCGCGCTGGACGGCGTCGCTGCGGTCCCCGCCGTCCCGGCCGGGTTCGGCCCCATCGTCCCGGCCCCGGTCGCGCCGCCGTTCGTGGTCGTCGTGCTGGTCGTCGTCTGGGTGTCGCTCTTGTGGCCGCACGCCGCGAGCCCGAGCACCAGCGCGCCCGCCAGGAAGCATCGTAGGATCGTCATCCGGACCTCCTTTTGCGGGCGTCTATCGCCGGTCGAGCGAAGCCTTCCTGGCGACCAGGCAGATTCTGCCGGACGAGGCTATCGCGATGCAACGCCAGACCCGACTCTCGTGTTCTCCCGGCGACTCGCACAGGAGTGCCGGAGGGAACCAGGACCATGCTGCTCATCATCGTGATGGCGACGATCGTCGCCGTCGGCCTGATCGCCATCGCGCTCGCGCATCCGCGGCGCGGCGAAGACATCGCCGTCTGGAACGACGCCGCCGAACGGCGGCTGCTGCATGAGCGAACCGTCCGCCTCGGCTGGTGGTGAGATGGTGGTCGCGTGCGCCCCGGAGGCGCCCGACCCGGACACGCTGCTCGCCGGCGCGCTGGCGCGCGATCTCGACCGCTCGTTCGAGCAGCTCGTGATCGCGTACCGCACGCGGATCGTCGGGTTCGTGGCACGGATGCTGCAGGACCACGCGCGCGCGGAAGACGTCGCCCAAGACGTCTTCGTGCGCGCCTACCACGCGCTGCAGACGTATCCCAGCGAGCGCACCGGCTCGCTGCGGCTGCGCTCGTGGCTCTACGCGATCGCGCACAACCTGACGCGCAACGCGGTGCGCGACGCGCCCCCGCCCGGCGACCCGCTCGACTGGGACGACGGCGAGCCGCGCGCCGCGCTCGCCGATCCGGATCCCGGTCCGGAAGAGACCCTGCTGCGCACCGACGCCTGGGAATCGGTGGCCTGCGCGATCGCGCGGCTCTCGCCCGCGCTGCGCGCCGCGTTCGTGATGCGTTACGTCGACGAGCTCTCGTACGACGAGATCGCCGCGAGTCTGGAACAGCCGGTCGGAACGGTGAAAGCTTCAGCGCACCGCGGCCTCATGACGGTTCGCGCGTACCTGGAGAAGAACGATGCCTGAGATCTCGCCGGACTTCACCACCAAGATCTGCGCGCGGATCGGCCTCGACCGCTACGTCACCGCGGAGAGCGTGCTCGGCGACGTCTACGTCGCGTGGAGCGCCGACGGCGTCTCCGCGGTGCGCCGCAGCGGTGACGAGCGCGGCTTCGAGGCGTGGTACGCCGAGCGTTTCGGGCGCCGGTGCGTCCCCGCGATCGAGGACGACACCATCGCCGGCGCGGCGCGCGCGAAGCTCCGCGGCGAGGACGCCGAGGTGCCGGTCGACCTGCACGAGTGCTCGGACTTCGAGCGGCGCGTGCTGCGCAAGGCGGCGGAGATCGCGCGCGGCACCGCACGGCCGTACGGCTGGCTCGCGCGCGAGATCGGCGCGCCGGACGCGACGCGCGCGGTCGGCAACGCGCTGGGCCGGAACCCGGTGCCGCTGCTGATCCCGTGCCACCGCGTCGTGCGCAGCGACTACTCCGTCGGCGGCTACGTCTTCGGCGGCGAGGCGAAGCGCGCGCTGCTCGAGCGCGAAGGCTTGAACTTCGGCGCGATCGGCGATGTCGTGCGCCGGGGCTTCCGCTACGTCGGGTGCGACGACGGCTACTTCTGTCTCCCGACCTGCGGCGACATCGCGGGCCGGCTCGGCGAGCCGGGGTACATGGGCCTGCACAGCGTCGACGAGGCGCACGCGCACGGCCTCAGGCCGTGCAAAACCTGCCGTCCTATCGCCGCCTGACGAAGGACTCGCCGCCCAACGACACGGTCTACCCGCGAATCGTGAACCCGGCACGGCGCGCGTGGCGCGGCGGGTCTGCGACGACGAACGTCACGCTGTCGGCGTGCGCGCCGTCGCGCACTCGCAACGTCCAGCGGCCGCGCGCGAGGGGGAGCGTGCGGTGCGCGGAATCGTCCCACGCGATCGATCGGCCGTTCAGCTCCCACGCCGGATGTGCGGCGCCGCGCACGCGCACGGCGATGCGCGCGCCGGGCGCGGCTTCGTAGACGTCGCCGTCGTGCGGTGCGACGATGCGCAGCGTGTCGTGCGGTTCAGGCGGCTGCGCGGCGAGCCACGTGTCGTAGCGGCGGTCGAGCGGGCGCGGCGGTGCGTTCCAGGCGATCAGGTCGGCGCCGTCGAGCCACTCGCCGACGACGCCGCGGCAGGCGGGCGTCGGACGGACGCCGGTCGTCGCGCACATCGGCCGGCGCACGTAGCCGCGCGGCGGATCGAACGCGGCCGGCGTCTCGCGCTCGGCGAGATGGCGGATGATGCGGTTCCACAGCGGCGCGGCGCCCGCGACGCCGCTGACGCGGTGCATCGGCGAGCCGTCGAAGTTGCCGACCCACGTCGCGACGGTGTAGTCGCGCGTGAAGCCGACGGTCCAGGTGTCGCGGTAGTCCGACGAGGTCCCGGTCTTCACCGCGCTGGGGAACGAGGTGTGCAGCAGCGAGGCGACACCGAACGCCCGTGCTCGCGCGTGCGGGTCGGCCAGCATGTCGGTGACGAGCGCCCATTCTGACGACGCTCCGATGACGTCCGATCTTTTCGCGACGCCGGATGCGCTTGCATCGCGCACAGCACCGGCAGCAGCCGCGTCGGCGAGCGCATGCACGTGCACGGGCTTGCCGCCGTTCGCGATCGACGCGTACGCGCCGGCGAGCTCTTCGAGCGTCACCTCGCCGTCGCCGAGCGCGAGGCCGAGCCCGTAATGATCGGCGTCCTTCGTCAAATTCCGGAACCCCAGCGCGTGCAGCCGCTCGAGGAACGCCGGCACGCCGACGCTGCTGAGCACGCGCACCGCCGGCACGTTCAGCGAATCGGCCAGCGCCATGCGCGCGCGAACCGGTCCGGCGAAACGGTCGCTGTAATCGCCGGGGCTGTACGACCGCATCCCGGGGATCGCGTACGTCGTCGGGACGTCGGCGAGGATCGTGGTCGGGCGCACCGCGCGCCGCTCGAACGCCAGCTCGTACAAGAACGGCTTCAGCGTCGAGCCCGGCTGGCGCAGCGCCGCGACGCCGTCGTTCTTCCCCTGTCCGGCGCTCGCGAAGTAGTCCGCCGAGCCGACGTACGCGAGCACCGCGCCGTCATGGTTGTCGATCACGATCGCGGCGCCGTCGCGCGCGCCGCGCTCGCCGAGCGCGCCGACGACCTGCTGCGTCGCCGTCTCCGCGAACGCTTGCAGATCGTAGTCGATCGTCGTGCGCACGCGCGTCGCCTCCGGCGCGACGCCGCCCGCCAGCCGGAACAGCAGCTGCGGTGCCGCCGCGATCCCCTCGCTGCGCGGCAGCACCGCGATCGGCTCGGCCGCGGCCCGCTCCGCCTCGTCGCGCGACGCCGCGCCGGTCGCGACCATGCGCGCGAGCACCGCACGCCGCCGCGCCTCGAGCGCCGCGCGGTGCGCATACGGGTCGAGCCGCACCGGATCGTTCGGAATCGCCGCGAGGAACGCCGCGTGGGCGAGGTCGAGCTCCGCGGCCGGCGTCCCGAAGTACGTCCGCGCGCCGGCCTCGACGCCGGTCAGGTCGCCGCCCATCGGCAGCCGGTTCACGTACGCTTCGAGGATCGCGTCCTTCGGCGTCGCGGCCTCGATCCGCAGCGCGAGCGCGAGCTCTTCCAGCTTCCCGAGCGGGGTGCGCGGCAGATCCCAGCGCAGCCGCGCGAGCTGCATCGTGATCGTCGAGCCGCCCGAGACGACGTGCCGCGTGCTCAGCATCTGCCAGGCCGCGCGCGCGAGCGCCGCCGCGTCGAC